>CAYGNB010000118.1:2699-6570 GCA_964351135.1 uncultured Rhodobacterales bacterium
TGGGCTGGCGCTATTACGGCCCGGTCGAAGGGCGCGTCGTCGCCATGGATCGCTCGGCTTCGGACGCGCTCAGAGTGACGCTCGATCGTGTTGTGCTGGCCGGGGTGCCTCCCGGCGCGCGGCCCAAGCGTGTCCGCGTATCGCTGCATGGCACCGCGCCCGCACTGGCGCCGGGACAACGCATCATGACCAGCGCCCATCTGTCGCCGCCGGGCGGCCCGGTCGAACCCGGCGGGTTCGATTTTCGCCGTCACTCGTGGTTCATGGGGCTCGGCGCGGTCGGGTATACGCGCAGCCCGACACTGACCGTAACCCCGGCCGAGACCGGGCAGGCGGGGGTGCGGGTTGCGGCGTTACGCATGGCGGCATCACAACGGGTACGGGCCGTGCTGCCGGGCGACGTGGGCGGGTTCGCCGCTGCGGTCACCACTGGCGACCGCAGCGGCATGAGCCGGGATGCGCTTGACGCGCTGCGGGCCTCGAACCTGGCGCATCTGCTGGCGATCTCGGGGCTGCATATGGGGTTACTTGCGGGGTTCGTCTTTGGCGCGGTGCGGATCGCGCTGGCGCTGGTACCGCCGTTGGCGCTGCGATGGCCGGTGCGCAAGATCGCGGCCGTCGCGGCGCTAATGGCGGCGGCGGGTTACCTCGCCCTGTCAGGCGGCAATGTGGCGACCGAACGGGCCTTTGTCATGGCCGCGGTGGCGCTTTGTGCTGTTCTGGTCGATCGCCGCGCTTTCAGCCTGCGGGCGGTGGCAATGGCCGCGCTGATCGTGCTGACCTTGCGGCCCGAGGCATTGCTCGGCCCCGGATTCCAGATGTCATTCGCGGCCACAACCGCGCTGGTGGCGGTGTTCGGGTGGATCAGGGACGCAGATCTTCCCGCGCTGCCTGCCTGGGCGCGGCCGGTGCTGGGTGTGGTGGTCTCGTCGGCGGTGGCTGGGGCAGCCACAGGGCCGGTCGGCGCCGCGCATTTCAACACGCTGGCGCATTACGGTTTGCCCGCGAACCTGGCCAGCGTGCCGTTGATGGGAGTGCTGGTGATCCCCGCGGCTGTGTTGGCCGCTTGCCTCGCACCGTTCGGGTTCGAAGCGGTGGGGCTGCATCTGATGGGGATCGGGTTGCGCTGGATTCTTGGCGTCGCAACATTCGTTTCCGGGCTCGACGGGGCTCAGGGCCGGGTCGCTGCGCCGCCGGGGTGGGTGCTGCCGGTTCTGGCGCTGGGGCTGCTGTGGCTGATGCTGTGGCAGGGCCGCGCGCGGTTTGCGGGACTTGCGCCCGCCGCGTTGGCGCTGGTCGCCTGGGGCTGGGCCGGAGCGGAGCGGCCAGAGGTGCTGGTGGCAGACAATGGCGCGCTGGTCGGCGTGATGACCGACACCGGCCGTGCCCTCAGCAAGCCACGGGGTAGCGGCTTTATTGCCGGCGTCTGGTTGGAGAATGACGGCGATGGTGCAACCCAGGAACAGGCGGCGGCGCGCTGGCCGGAGGAGGCGGGACGGATTCGCCGTATCACAGCGGGCGGGCGCGAGATCCTGCATGTATCCGGCAAGCGCGCGGCGCGGACCCTGGAAACCTGCCGCGCGGGGCAGGTGGTGGTGGCATCGGTTCCGATGGACCTGACGGGCGATTGCACGGTTTACGATCCACCGCGATTGAAGCAGACCGGTAGCCTTGCCATCAGCGGTGGTATAATTGTCACCGCGCAGCAAATCTCAGGTGACCGGTTGTGGAACCGCCCAGCCGGGCGCCGGGCAAGGGTGATGGCCGGTCAGTAGGTGCGGATCAGTCCGACGAGCCGCCCCTGCACCTTTACCTTCTCGTCAGGGAAGACACGGGTTTCATAGGCGGGGTTGGCCGCTTCCAGCGCAATCGCGTTGCCGCGTCGGAAAAAACGCTTCAACGTCGCCTCGTGATCCTCGACCAGCGCCACCACGATATCGCCATTGTCGGCGGTCGACGTTTCGCGGATCACCACCACGTCGCCATCGTTGATCCCGGCATCGATCATCGAGTCGCCCTTGACCTCGAGCGCGTAATGCTCGCCCGAGGTCGACAGCATCGATCCGGGCACCGCCACCCTGTGCGAGACCTGGCTGATCGCCTCGATCGGGACCCCGGCAGCGATCCGGCCCATCACGGGCAGGTCGATGGCATCCACCGTGACAGGCTCGAAATTCGCGGGGCGCGGGCCGGTGGGCCGGTCGCCGTCGATCACACGCGGCGTGAAACCGCCCCCGGCGCTGCCGCCCAGAGCCTCGGGCAGGCGCAGGATTTCGATGGCACGGGCGCGGTGGGCAAGGCGGCGGATAAAGCCTCGTTCCTCAAGGGCCGTAATCAGCCGGTGAATGCCCGATTTGCTGCGCAGGTCGAGCGCATCCTTCATTTCGTCGAAACTGGGCGGCACCCCGTCGCGCTGCAGGCGCGTATGGATGAATTCCAGCAATTCCAGTTGCTTCTTGGTCAGCATTGCCCGAGCCTCCGATCCCATTGTTTGCGTTTGTTCTACGCATGTTCCTGTTTTGTGTCAACAGGTGCGCGGGACGCGGTGTTCAGATCGGTAGGTAATCCACCGTGGCGCCGGTGTCGCGCGGGGCATCACCGGGCGGGCGTATCAGCAGCGCGTTTGCCTGGGCGAGTACCGTCAGCAAAGAACTGTCCTGGTTGTCGAAGGCGCGCACCGCGTCGCCCTCTATCACCGCGCGCATGTAGTGTTCGCGTGGTCCGTTTTGCCCCAGCGGTGCGGCCAGCCGTGCCTGCCGCAGAGACGGCAAGTCGGTCCCCAGCCCCAGCATGAGGCGGATCATCGGGGCCAGGAACACATGACCGCAGACCATTGCCGAGACCGGATTGCCCGGCAGCCCGATCATCGCCATCCCGTGCAGCCGCCCCGCCATCAGTGGTTTGCCAGGGCGCATGGCCACCTTGTAGAACGCCTGTTCCATGCCGAGGTCGTCCGCCACCCGACCGACAAGGTCGTGATCGCCGACCGAGGCCCCGCCGATGGTCACCAGCAGGTCGGCGCCGCGTGCGAGATCAAAGGCGGTGCGCAGCGAGTTTTCATTATCGCGGGCGATGGGCAACATCCGCGCGGTGGCGCCGAGCTCTTCGATCATCGCCTTGAGGCCAAAACTGTTCGACGCGACGATCTGATCGGGGCCGGGGGCTTCGCCGGGCATCACCAGTTCGTCCCCGGTTGCGAGCAGGGCCAGCACCGGGCGACGGGTGACCGGGACCGTCCCGATATTCATCGAGGCCAGCAACGCGATATCGCCCGGCGTCAGCCTGCGCCGGCCGGGCAGGGCGGTGCCTGCCAGGAAATCCGCACCGCGCGGGCGGATGTTGGCAGCGTCATAGCTGTCTTCGGTGAGCGTGATCACGTCGCCGCGGCGTTCGACCTCTTCCTGGATCACGACGAAATCCGCGCCTTCGGGCACCGGTGCACCGGTAAAGATGCGCACGGTTTCGCCTGGTCCCATACGGCCGGAAAACCCTCGTCCGGCCGCGGATTCGCCGATCACCTTGAACATCGCATGGCGTTCGACTTCGGCCTGTTTGACCGCATAGCCATCCATCGACGAGGCGGCAAAGGGGGGCTGATCGCGCGTGGCGGCGACATCCTGGGCCAGCACGCGCCCGGCGGCTTCGGCCAGGGGCACGGTTTCGGAGGCGAGCGGCGCGATCAGATCGAACAGCCGCTGCCGAGCGTCGGCGACGGGGATCATTCCGCCTCGTAGCGGCCCGATTTGCCACCATCCTTGAGCACTACGCGGATGCCGCCGATCTGCATGGCGCGATCGACCGCCTTGGCCATGTCATAGACGGTCAACAGCGCGGTCGAGACTGCGGTCAGCGCCTCCATCTCGACCCCGGT
>CAYGNB010000118.1:6670-8909 GCA_964351135.1 uncultured Rhodobacterales bacterium
AGACGGTCAACAGCGCGGTCGAGACTGCGGTCAGCGCCTCCATCTCGACCCCGGTACGCCCTGTTGTCTTGACGGTTGCACACACCCGGATGCCGGGAAGGCCTGCATCCGGTTCCAGATCGACCGCGACCTTGGATACCGGCAACGGATGGCAGAGCGGGATCAGGTCGGGCGTCTTCTTGGCCCCCATGATGCCCGCCAGTCGCGCCACACCCAGAACGTCACCCTTTGCGGCGCGACCTTCTGAAATGATATCAAAGGTTTCCCGGGCCATCGTAATGTGACCTTCGGCAACGGCAACGCGGGCGGTTTCGGCCTTGTCCGACACGTCGACCATATGGGCCGCACCGGATTTGTCGAAATGCGTCAGCGCCATCACATCCCCCCGGAGGTCAGCGGATTGGCGAGGATGTCGCGGGTCGCTTCTTCGACATCGGCCTGACGCATCAGGCTCTCGCCGATCAGAAAGCGGCGCACGCCGTAGCGTGCCATGTCGGCCAGATCGGCGGGGCCCGCAAGGCCGCTTTCACAGACGATATTCCGGTCGCCCGGCACCAGTTTCGACAGCCGCCGCGTGGTGTCGAGCGTGGTTTCGAATGTACGCAGGTCGCGGTTGTTGATACCGATGAGCGGGCTTTTCAGCTGTGTTGCGCGTTCGAGTTCGTCCTCGTCATGGATCTCGATCAGCACGTCCATGCCCCAGCCCATTGCCGCAGCTTCCAGTTCTTCGGCCTGATCGTCGCTGACACTGGCCATGATGATCAGAATGCAGTCGGCGCCCAGACTCCGGGCCTCGGCCACCTGATACGGGTCGTACATGAAATCCTTGCGCAGCACCGGCAGGTCGCAGGCATCGCGGGCCGCGGTCAGAAATGCCTTCGCGCCCTGGAAACTGGGGGTATCGGTTAACACGGACAGGCAGGCAGCGCCGCCTTCCTGATAGGCCGCCGCCAGCGCCGGAGGGTCAAAATCGTCCCGGATCAGGCCTTTGGACGGACTGGCCTTCTTGATTTCGGCGATCAACCCGTAACCGCTGCGGGTGGCCGCTGTCAGCGCAGCAGAAAAAGGGCGCACCGGGTCGGCCGCGCGCGCCGCGTCTTCGATATCGGCGAGCGGGCGCGCGGCCTTGTCTGCGGCGATTTCTTCCAGCTTGTAGGCTTTGATCCGGTCCAGAACGGTTTCGGTCATATCTGTCCTTGCGTGATGCGGGCCAGGGCGGCCACCTTGTCGGCCGCCTTGCCGCTGTCGATGCTTTCGGCTGCCATTGCCACGCCCGCGCGCAGGTCGCCGGCGGCGTCGGCAACCACCAGCGCGGCGGCGGCGTTGAGCAGAACCGCGTCGCGATAGGCTGACGGTTCCCCGGCCAGGAGCGCGCGGAAAGCGGTGGCGTTTTCCTCGGGGCTGCCACCCAGGATCGCCTCGAACGGGTGCACGGGCAGACCGGCATCCTCGGGATGCAACTCGACCTCGCGGATCGTGCCGTCGATTTCCAGCGCAGCCACCCAGCTGATGCCGGTGATGGTCAGCTCGTCGGTGCCGTCGCTGCCATGGACCAGCCAGGCCCGTTCCGACCCCAGCGCGCGCAGGGTTTCGGCCATCGGGTGGATCAGGTCGCGGGTGAACGCCCCTGTCAACTGCCGTTTTACACCTGCGGGGTTGGTCAGCGGTCCGAGGATGTTGAAAATGGTGCGGGTGCCCAGTTCGGCGCGAACCGGCCCCACATGGGCCATTGCCGGGTGATGCATCGGCGCCATCATGAACCCGATACCGGTTTCCCGGATCGCCTGTTCGACCAGGGCCGGGCCGACCATCACGTTCACGCCCAACTGCGACAGCGCGTCCGCCGCCCCGGATTTCGAGCTCAGGTTGCGGTTACCATGTTTGGCCACGGTCACACCCGCGCCCGCGACCGCAAAGGCGGTGGCCGTCGAGATGTTCAGCGTTCCCTTGCCATCGCCGCCGGTACCGACGATGTCGATGGCGCCCGCCGGGGCCTCGACCGCGTGGCAGCGCGCGCGCATCGCACCCGCCGCGGCGGCGTATTCGTCGACGGTTTCGCCACGCGTCCGCAGTGCCATCAGCAGGCCGCCGATCTGTGACGGGGTCGCTTCTCCCTCGAACAACAGGGCAAACGCCGCCTCTGCCTCGTCGCGGGTCAGCGGCCGGTCGGCGGCTGCGCCGATCAGGGGTTTCAATGCGTCGCTCATGCCGGAACCTTTTTGATACACAGGGTGTTATG
>CAYGNB010000119.1:0-3225 GCA_964351135.1 uncultured Rhodobacterales bacterium
TGCTGGAGGCGATGGAGGAACGGCAGGTCACGGTCGCGGGCACGACCCACAAGATGCCGCCGCTGTTCATGGTGATGGCCACCCAGAACCCGATTGAACAGGAAGGCACCTATCCGCTGCCCGAGGCGCAGATGGACCGGTTCCTGATGCACGTCAACATCACCTATCCGCCGGTCGAGGACGAGGTCGAGGTGATCCGGCTGGTGCGCGGCGAGGAAATCGCGGCGCAGGCCCCGGCCGATGCGACCCCGGCGGAAACACCTGCGCCGATCGCGCAAGAAGCGGTGTTCGAGGCCCGGCGCGCTATTGCGGGGCTGCATGTCTCGGATGAGATGGAGCGCTATATGGCCGATCTGGTCAATGCGACCCGCGTGCCCGAGGCGTTCGGCGACGACCTGAAACGCTGGATCGAGGTCGGGGCCAGTCCACGCGCTTCGCTCGCGCTCGACAAATGCGGCCGTACCCATGCCTGGCTTGCCGGGCGCGATTATGTCGATCCCGAGGACGTGCGCGCCATTGTCGGGGACGTGATGCGCCACCGGCTCGGCCTGACCTACGAGGCGCAGGGCGAAGGCGTCAGCGCCGACGCGGTGGTGGCCGAGGTCGTCCGGCAGGTCGCGTTGCCCTGAGGGAGACAGGATGCAGGATCGCACCGCCCGCAGCAGGACCGGAACGCTGCCGCCGCAGCCGCAGGGGGCGACCGATCCACGCGTGCATGTCGATTTGGCCCATCTCCGCACGCTCGAGACGCGCGCCCGCAGCCTGAGCTTCCTGCCGCGCCAGCCCGCGCGGTCGGCGCTGAACGGGCGCCATGCCTCGCGCTTGCGCGGGCGGGGGCTGAATTTCGAGGAACTGCGCGACTACCTGCCCGGCGACGACATTCGCGCGATTGACTGGAAGGTGACGGCCCGCACCGGACGCCCGCATGTGCGGGTAATGACCGAGGAACGGGATCGTCCCGCCCTGATCGTCGTGGATCAGCGGATGAGCATGTTTTTCGGATCGGTCCTGAACATGAAGTCGGTCACCGCTGCCGAGGCCGCGGCCCTCGCTGCGTTCCGCATTCTGGATCAGGGGGACCGGGTCGGCGGCATCGTGTTCGGGGACGACCTGTTGGCCGAGGTTCGTCCGCAACGCAGTCGCGCCGCCCTGAACCGGTTCCTGACCGCGCTGGCCGATGCCAACGGGCTGCTGCGCGCCGATGCGCCGACTGTCGAGCCGATCGGGCTGACCCGGGTGCTGCGCTCGGTTGCGCGGATTGCATCGCGCAACCATCTGATCATCGTGCTCAGCGATTTCGACGGGATCGACGAGCAGACCGAACGGGTGGTGTCGGGGCTGGCCCGGCGCAACGATCTGGTGCTGGTATCCGTATCCGACCCGATGGCGGGCGAGGTGCCCGCGGGTATGCGGCTGGTGGTGTCGGACGGGCAGTTGCAGGCCGAAATCGACACCGACGCGCCCGGCGCCCGGCAGGGCCTGTCATCTTTGTTGCAGGGGCGACTGGGCGATGTGGCCAACTGGCAGCGCCGGTATGGTGTGCCGGTTCTGCCCCTGTCGACGGGCGAGGAAACGCTGCCGCAGATGCGGCGTCTGATGGGGCTGGGACCGGGATGAGCGACGACCAGACCGAAACCGGCGCTGCGGCCACACAGGCAGGGTCGGAGAGCCTCGTCGACCTGATCGACGGATTGATCGAACCTGTCGAGCCGCCCCCGATTCCGCTGATCCCGCAGACATGGGGCTGGGTCGCGCTCGCCGTGCTGATCGTTCTGCTGATTGCGTGGCTGGTCTGGCGGTGGGCGACCCGCCGCCGGGCCAACGCCTACCGGCGCGCCGCGCTGACGGCACTGGGACAGGCGGGAACCGCCTCGGAAATCGCTGTGATCCTGCGCCGTGCCGCTCTGGCGGCCTATCCGCGGGTCGAGGTTGCCAGCCTCGCTGGCCGGGACTGGGTCGCGTATCTCGACCGAACCGGACGCGGCGGTTTTCCGGCCGCTGCGGGTGAGGAACTGCGGCTGGCCCCCTATCGCGACGAGGCGGCCGCACCGTCAGCCGAGCTGCGCGATGCGGCCGGGACTTGGGTGCGCACCCATCAGGCGGCATCCACGCCCGCCGATTACGGGGGCACGACATGATTTCGCTCACGGCACCCTGGGCCCTGATCTTGCTGCCCCTGCCGGTTCTGATCTGGCGCTTCATGCCGCCGCACCGGGAACGGGAACAGGCGTTGCGGTTTCCGTTTTTCCGGCATGTCACCGCCGCCGCGGGCGCCGAGGCGCGCGCCGGCGCGGTCGTGCTGACACGGCCACGCATCTCGATGATCGTGGCGATCCTGTGTTGGGCGCTGGTGGTGCTGGCGCTGGCGCGCCCGGAACGGGTGGGCGCCCCGGTGTTGATGGAACGCGCCGCGCGTGACGTGGTGCTTGCCATCGACATTTCAGGGTCGATGGATGCCCGCGATTTCGCCGCGCCCGATGGGACGACCAAGCAGCGGTTCGCCGGGGTGCGCGACGTGGTGCAGGCCTTTGTCGCGGGCCGCGATGGTGACCGGATGGCGCTGATTGTGTTCGGCACCGCTGCCTATCTGCAGGCGCCGCTGACCGACGATCTAGACACCATCGTCGAATTGCTCGACCGGACCGAGGTCGGCATGGCCGGACCGCACACCGCGCTGGGCGATGCGATCGGGCTTTCCATTCGGACCTTCGAGGCCAGCGAAATCGACCAGCGGTTGCTGATCCTGTTGTCGGACGGGTCGGATACCGCGAGCCGCATGAGTCCGATCAACGCCGCCGAGATCGCGGCGGATCGCGGGGTCGAGATCTTCAGCATCGGCGTCGGCGATCCCGATGCGACCGGCGAAAACCGTGTGGATCTGGCCACGCTTCAGACCATCGCCGACCGGACCGGTGGCGAATATTTCTTTGCCGAGGACGAAGGAGCGTTGCAGGCCGTGTATGACCGGATCGACGCGCTGGCCCCGCGCGAGGTGGAAACCCTGTCCTACCGGCCGCGCCGGTCCCTGTCCTGGGTGGCGCTCGGCCTCGCGGCGCTGATCGGGTGCGCAACGATGGCATTGCTGCATGTCACCGCCACGCGCCGCCGTGCCGGATCGGGACGCCGGGCCGACGCCGGCGGGGTGTCCGCATGACCGGCATCGCCATCTTTGTCGAGGCATTCCATTTCCTGCGCCCGGTCTGGCTGGTGCTGGTGCCGTTGGTC
>CAYGNB010000119.1:3325-6374 GCA_964351135.1 uncultured Rhodobacterales bacterium
TGTCGAGGCATTCCATTTCCTGCGCCCGGTCTGGCTGGTGCTGGTGCCGTTGGTCTTGTTCCTGTGGTGGATCGTGCGGCGGGCCGATCAGTCGCGCATGGTTGTTGCCAGCGAAATCGCACCGCATCTGCGCAAGGCGTTGATCGTCGGGGCACAGGGCCGCCGTCGCTTTTTGCCCATCGATGGCGTGGCTGCGATGCTGGTGCTTTCTGTGCTCGGGGCTGCGGGGCCGACATGGTCGCGCCAGCCGGATCCGTTTGCCGCGCAATCCGCCCCGGCGGTTGTCGTGCTCGCGGTGACGGCGTCGATGGAGGAACAGGACGTGGCGCCGTCGCGCCTGGAACGCGGCAAACAGAAGATCCGCGATTTCCTCGACCTGCGGGCCGGTGCGCGTACCGCGCTGGTGGCCTATGCTGGCAGCGCCCATGTGGTCTTGCCGATGACCGAGGACGCGCAGGTCATGGTGCCCTATCTCGAAGGGCTGTCGCCCGACATTATGCCGCGCGAGGGGGCGGTGGCCGCTGACGCGCTGACCCTGGCGCAGACGCTGCTGGCGGAGGAAACCGCCCCCGGCGGGATTCTGTTCGTGACCGATGCGATCGACCCCGCCGACGCGCCCGCGCTGGATGCCAGCGATACGCCGATTGCGGTGCTGGCCATGCGGCCCGAGGGCAGCCGCGATCGGGGTCTGGACGCGTTGGGCGTACCTGTCGTGACCGTCAGCCCGGATGCCGCCGATATCCGGCGGATCGACGGGTTGCTGAACGCGGCCTTTCTGCGCGCACAGCTGAAGGACGGCGACCAGCCGTGGGAGGATCGCGCCCACTGGCTCGCCTGGCCGGCGGCGCTGCTGCTGCTGTTCTGGTTCCGCCGTGGCTGGACCATGCGCTGGGCGGTGGTCGTCGCGTTGTCATTTGCGTTTTGTCCGTCCCGCCCCGCGCAGGCCGAGGGCGTGGCCGATTGGTTCCTGACCCCCGACCAGCAGGGTCGGCTGGCGTTCCGGAACCGCGATTTCGGACGGGCTGCAGACCTGTTTGTCGATCCGCTGTGGCGCGGCTATGCGCTCTATCGCAATGGTCAGTACGAAGAGGCCGTTGAAGTGCTCGACCGTCTCGATACGCCCGAGGCGGCGTTCATTCAGGGCATGGCGCATATCAAGTTCCGCTCCTACCGGGACGGGGTGCGGTCGTTTGAAACCGTGCTGGCGCGCGACCCCGACTATCCCGGTGCCGCCGAAAACCTCGAACAGGCCCGCAGGATCGTCGACTATGTCGAAAGCGTGCGCGAACAATCAGACTCTGGGGAAGAGGCGGGCATCGGTGCCGATGACGTGGTGTTCGATAACGAATCCGGAGCGGGCGCCGAAACGCGGATGGAGGTCGAAACGGAGGATGAGAGCCCCGGGCTGCTGACCGCCGATCAGTGGATGAACACGGTCGACACCCGGACCGGCGATTTCCTGCGCCTGCGCTTTGCCCTTGAGGACGCGGGCGCGATTGGAACGCCCGAGGCCGCCGCAGATCCGCAGGATAAGGGCGATAGCGAATGATCCGGCCGCTTCATTTGATCCTTGTACTGGCGCTCTCGCTGCCTTTACCGGTCCGGGGGCAGGGGACCGATGCGCCGCCCGCCGAAACCCTACCCGACGCGCCGCTGTTGCGCGTCGAGTTCCCCGAGACCGAAACAATTCCCGGCCAGTCGCTCAGCCTGCGGCTGACAGTGCTGGTTCCAACCTTCATGCCCGACCCGCCGGTCTGGCCGTCGATGGAACTGCCGAACCTTCTGGTGCGGCTGCCGGGGCGGTCGACCAACCCGACCTCTGAACAGATCGAGGGCGAGACCTGGTCAGGGGTAACGCGGCACTACAGGCTGTCGCCCATGGTGCCGGGCGATTTCACGATCCCGGCCCAGAACGTGATCGTGACGTGGAGCAATCCCGCAACCGGCGAGACCGAAAAGGTGACACTGGCGACGGAACCGGTCGCCTTTCGCGGGGTCGTGCCCGAGGGCGCCGAAGGGCTCGATCCGTTCATCGCCGCCAGCGAACTGCAACTGACCCAGCAGATCGAGGGCGCGCCGGATGCGATGACACCCGGGCAGAGCTTTTCCCGCACAGTTACGGTCGAGGTTCAGGGCGTGTCGCCCATGTTCCTGCCGCCGCTTACGCCGCCCGGCGAAATTCCCGGCCTCGCCGCCTATCCGGACGAACCGGTTATCGAGGAAACCGATACGCGTGGCGATCCCGGCGGGACACGGGCCGAGCGTGTCACCTTTGTTGCCGAAGGCGGCACGGACGGGATGTTGCCTGCGGTGACGCTGGACTGGTTCGACATAGACGCGGGTGAGGTCAAGACGGCGCAGACCGAGACCGTCGCGATCCGGGTCGACGGCCCTCCGGCGTCGCGCGCCGAGCCGAGGGACTGGCGGGTCTTGACCGGCATTGCCGTTGCCGCGCTTTTCTTGGCGCTGTTCGTGGTCTTTGTCATTCGGCGGACGACGCCTGTTATCCGGCGCCGCCTCGACGATCGCCGGCAGACCGTGCTGGCCTCCGAGGCCCACGCATGGCGTGTTCTGGGCCGCACCCTGTCGGCGCGAGATCACGCCGCGCTGCGGCCCGCGCTCGATCTCTGGGCCGCGCGCGCAGGCGATCCCGATCCACGGCAGGATGCCGGTGTTCAGGCTGCGTTGCTTGCGCTGGGGGCGGTGCAATACGGTCGTGTGACCGGCGCGGGGAAACCCGACAGCGCGGTCTGGGAGGCGCTTGGCGACGCCCTGAGCCGAGCGCGGGCGGCAGCGGCCACTCGACCGGCCTCTGACGTTCTGCCCCCCCTCAACCCGGAAGGCGCTGTCTGAGACGTCAGGGCAGGGCGGCTTGCCCGACACTGAAGCCGTATTTCCTGTCCAGCCCTAACGCCGAAACCATCGCTGATTCCTATTGCAGTACGGCCAAAACCGCTGGCCGCAGCGGTTCGCTGGCAGGAAATGGCACTCACACAAAATGTTCCCTTTACGTTCTATAAATTTTATTGGACACTCGCGACGGCGGGCT
>CAYGNB010000119.1:6474-8887 GCA_964351135.1 uncultured Rhodobacterales bacterium
CAAAATGTTCCCTTTACGTTCTATAAATTTTATTGGACACTCGCGACGGCGGGCTTATGTCTGACCCGTCATCCCGGGGGCACCATGGTCGAGCTGAAACAGATCGAGGTTCGCGGCGCGCGCGAACACAACCTGAAATCCATCGACGTGGACATTCCGCGCGACCGGCTGGTGGTGATCACCGGGTTGTCGGGATCGGGCAAATCGAGCCTCGCGTTCGATACCATCTATGCCGAGGGGCAGCGGCGCTATGTCGAAAGCCTGTCCGCCTATGCGCGGCAGTTCCTCGACATGATGGAAAAGCCCGATGTCGATCATATCTCGGGGCTCAGCCCGGCGATTTCCATCGAACAGAAGACAACGTCCAAGAACCCGCGTTCGACCGTCGGCACGGTGACCGAGATCTACGACTATCTGCGGCTGCTGTTCGCGCGCGCGGGCACACCCTATTCGCCGGCCACCGGATTGCCCATCGAGGCGCAGCAGGTGCAGGACATGGTCGACCGGATCATGACCATGGAAGAGGGCGTGCGCGCCTATCTGCTGGCGCCGATCGTGCGCGACCGCAAGGGTGAGTACCGCAAGGAGTTTCTGGAACTGCGCAAGCAGGGGTTCCAGCGGGTCAAGGTGGACGGTGCGTTCCACGATCTCGATGATCCGCCGGTTCTGGACAAGAAATTCCGCCATGACATCGACGTGGTGGTCGACCGTCTGGTGGTCCGAAATGGCATGGAAACGCGGCTGGCCGACAGTCTGCGGACCGCGCTGGACCTGGCCGACGGGATCGCGGTTCTCGAAACCGCCCCACCCGAGGGCGACCCCGAGCGGATCACGTTCAGCGAAAATTTCGCCTGTCCCGTCAGCGGCTTTACCATCCCCGAGATCGAACCGAGGCTGTTCTCCTTCAATGCGCCCTTCGGGGCGTGCCCAGACTGCGACGGGCTGGGGATGGAGCTGTTCTTTGACGAACGTCTGGTGGTGCCGGATACGACCTTGCGCGTCTACGACGGCGCTCTCGCGCCCTGGCGCAAGGGAAAATCGCCCTATTTCCTGCAGACCATCGAAGCCATCGCGCGGCATTTCGACTTTGACAAGGCGACACCGTGGAAAGATCTGCCCGCCCATGTGCAGCAGGTGTTCCTCTACGGGTCCGGCGACGAGGAAATCAAGTTCCGCTATGACGATGGCGGGCGGGTCTACGAGGTGACGCGGGTGTTCGAGGGGGTGATCCCCAACATGGAGCGGCGCTATCGGGAGACCGATTCAAACTGGGTTCGCGAGGAATTCGAACGCTACCAGAACAACCGCCCCTGCCATTCCTGCGGTGGCCACCGGCTGCGCCCCGAGGCGCTCGCGGTGAAGATCGCGGGGCTGCATGTGGGCGAGGTGGTGCAGATGTCGATCCGCGAGGCACTGGCCTGGATCGAAGCGGTACCAGACCATTTGAGCACCCAGAAACAGGAGATCGCGCGCGCCATTGTCAAGGAGATCCGCGAGCGCCTTGGATTCCTGAATAACGTTGGTCTTGAATATCTTACGCTGTCACGTTCAAGTGGCACGCTGAGTGGCGGGGAAAGCCAGCGCATCCGTCTGGCCAGCCAGATCGGGTCGGGCCTGACCGGGGTGCTTTACGTTCTTGACGAGCCGTCGATCGGGCTGCACCAGCGAGATAATGGCCGGTTGCTGGAAACGCTGAAGAACCTGCGCGATCAGGGCAACACCGTGATCGTGGTCGAGCATGACGAGGAAGCGATCCGCGAAGCGGATTACGTTCTGGATATCGGCCCCGGTGCCGGTGTGCATGGCGGGCGCGTGGTCAGCCGGGGAACGCCCGGCGAAATCGCCGCCGACGCGGCTTCGGTCACGGGGCAGTACCTGTCGGGTGCGCGCGAGATCCCGGTGCCCGAACAGCGCCGCTGCGGCAATGGCAAGGCGGTAACGGTGGTCAAGGCGACAGGAAACAACCTGCGCGATGTCACGGCAGAGTTTCCGCTGGGCAAATTCGTCTGTGTCACCGGGGTCTCCGGTGGCGGAAAATCGACGCTGACTGTGGAAACGCTGTTCAAGACCGCCTCGATGCGGCTGAACGGGGCGCGGCAGACGCCCGCGCCCTGCGAGACCATCAAGGGGTTGGAGCATCTCGACAAGGTGATCGACATCGACCAGCGCCCCATCGGGCGCACGCCGCGCAGCAACCCGGCCACCTATACCGGCGCCTTCACCCCGATCCGCGACTGGTTCGCCGGGCTGCCCGAGGCCCGGGCGCGAGGTTACAAGCCCGGACGCTTCAGCTTCAACGTCAAGGGCGGTCGCTGCGAGGCCTGCCAGGGCGATGGGGTGATCAAGATCGAGATGCATTTCCTGCCCGATGTCTATGTCACCTGCGAAACCTGCAAGGGCGCGCGCTACAACC
>CAYGNB010000120.1:0-3052 GCA_964351135.1 uncultured Rhodobacterales bacterium
GCGGAAACCGCGCTGAGGCATCGGCTGGTGCCGCTGCTGCCCGCGCCCTACCTGTTGACCGACATCGCATTGGCCGGCGAGGACGAGGACGGCTGGTTCCATCTGGTACGGCGGTTCAGGCTCACCGGCTGAGGAGCAATTGCCGCAGCCCCTATCCTTGGCCGCCGCAACCACCTATATGCAGCGCGAGACCATCCAGAGGTGCCAGCATGACCCAGCCCTTCGACCGCCGTATCAAGATCGCCCCGTCGATCCTCGCCGCCGATTTCGCCAATTTCGGCGCCGAATGCAAAGCCATCGAGGCGCAGGGCGCCGACTGGGTGCATGTGGACGTGATGGATGGCCATTTCGTGCCCAACATCACCTTTGGCCCGGCCATGTGCGCCGCGATCCGACCGCATATCCGGGGCGTCATGGACGTGCATCTGATGATCGCGCCGGTCGATCCCTATATCGATGCCTTTGCGCAGGCGGGCGCGGATGTGATTACCGCCCATGTCGAAGCCGGTCCGCATATTCACCGCACCCTGCAGGCCATCCGCGCCGCCGGCGCCAAGGCGGGCGTGGCCCTGAACCCCGGCACACCGGCCGCGGCGGTCGAACCGCTTCTGGACCTCACCGATCTGGTCTGCGTGATGACGGTGAACCCCGGTTTTGGCGGACAGAAATTCATCGACCAGACCGCCAAGATCAAGGCATTGCGGGCGATGATCGGCGACCGGCCCATTCATATCGAGATCGACGGCGGCGTCGATCCCGCCACCGCGCCGCTGGTGGCGCGGGCAGGCGCGGATGTGCTGGTGGCGGGGTCGGCGGTCTTCCGGGGCGGCTCGGCCACCGAACCGCAGGCCTATGGCGACAATATCCGCGCCATCCGCGCGGCGGCCGAGGGCGTCTATGCCTGATCCGCGTGCGTCGGCCCGTCCGGCGGGCGGCGTTTGAACACACCCTGCGCGGTGGCGAGCAGCCGCCCGTCCCCGTCGCGCAATTCGCCGGTCACATGACTGATCTTGCGCCCGCCGCCCGAAACCGTGCCCAGCGCGGTTACCTCGGCCCCCGCGGGCGCACCGGCGACGAACTGGGTTGTCAGGGATACCGTGACCACCGGCGTCAACGCATCGCCGCCCAGCGCCATCGAGGCGGAAAATCCGCAGGCGCTGTCCAGCAGCATGGCGATGATCCCGCCATGCAGCATCCCATTGCGGTTCAGATGGGCGGACCCGATGGTGAGCGTGGTGCGCGCCCTCCGGTCAGGTTGGCTCACGTCCACCACGTAGCCCACCGCCGCCTGACACCCGGACTGATCGCGGATGATCCCGCCCGTGTCAGGCTGCTGCGGCTGAGAGAGCAATGAACCGCTCCAGATGGTAATCGGTGTCCCCGAACCGGTGATCGGCCATCACGATGCGCTTGGCGATATGGGCCAGTTCGTATTCCTGCGTCATCGCGATGCCGCCATGCATCTGGATCGATTCCTCGGCCACCAGCCGACCCACACGCCCGATCAGGTTGCGCGCCGATGCGACGTGCAGATCGCGCCGGGGCGCGTCCTCTTCCAGATGTCCGGCAGCGTTGATTACGGCGGATTGTGCCTGTTCCAGTTCGATCAGCATGTCGGCGAACCGGTGCTGTAGAGCCTGGAAAGTGCCGATCGGGCGGCCGAACTGCTTGCGCGTCAGCAGGTATTCGCGGGTCAGTGCGGTTGCCGCGTGCATCGCGCCCAGCGTTTCAGCGGCAATCGCCACGCCAGCGCGCGCCACGGCGGTTTCCAGCGCCGGGAACGCCGCCCCGGCCACGCCCAGACGGGCAGAGGCGGGCAGGCGCACATCGTCCAGCGCCACCTCGGCGGCACGACCGCCCGCAAACATCGGGTAGCCGTTCAGCGTCACACCCGCCGTGCCCGCCGGAACAAGGAACAGCGAAATACCGTCAGCGTCGTCCGCCGCGCCGCTTTCACGGGCGGAAACAATCAGGTGCCCGGCTGCTTCGGCATTGGCCACCACGGCCTTGCGCCCGTTCAGCACAATGGTGTCGCCATCGGTCACTGCGGAGGTTTCCACCCGGTTCAGGTCATAGCGGCTGGCCGGTTCGCCATGGGCCAGCGCCAGATGCACGCCGCCGCCGATCACGTCCTCGACCAGCGTCTTCTGGTCGTCATTGCCCAGCGCCGCGACCAGACCGCCGCCCAGGATGGCGGTGTCCAGCATCGGCTCGACCACGCCCGCACGGCCCAGTTCCTCGAACACCACGGCAATATCGAACCCGGCGCCGCCGAAACCGCCGTCGTCCTCGGAAAACAACGCGCCGATGACGCCCAGTTCCGCCAGCCCGGCCCAGATATCGGCGCTGAACCCCGTATCGCTATCGAGGATCGCGTTGCGAACGCCGGTATCGTACCGGTCGGCCAGGTATCGCCGCAGCGTGTCCTGCAGCATCTGCCGTTCTTCTGTGAGATCGAAATTCATTTCCCGCCTCCCAGCTTGACCTTGGCGATGATCCCGCGCTGGATCTCGTTCGACCCGCCAAAGATCGACAGCTTGCGATTGTTGAAATACTGCGCCGAAACCGGGCCGGCCCCGACTACCGGTTCGTTGCTGCCCTCGACCGCCTCAGAGGCAAAGGGCAACGCGTAAGGACCCGCCGCGCGGCGGGCGAGGTCGTTGATCTCCTGCCGGATCACCGTGCCCTTGACCTTGAGCATCGAGGCCTCGACCCCCGGCGCCTGTCCCACCGCCGCCTGCGAGATGATCCGCAGGTTGGTGGTGGCCATCGCCATCAGGTCGATTTCAACCTGTGCCATCCGGGCAGCGAAATGCGGATTCTCGATCAGCGGGCGGCCACCGGACATCTCGGCCCGCGCCATGCGTTTCACCGCCGCCAGACCCGCCTGCGACGACCCAACCTGCGCAATATTGGTGCGTTCGTGGGTCAGCAGGTACTTGGCATAGGTCCAGCCCTTGTTTTCCTCGCCCACCAGGTTCTCGACCGGAACACGCACATTGTCGAAGAACACCTCGTTCACTTCGGGCGTACCATCGAGCAGCACGATCGG
>CAYGNB010000120.1:3152-5598 GCA_964351135.1 uncultured Rhodobacterales bacterium
TCCTTGCTGCCGAATTTCTGCAGCACGGGCCCAAGCATGGTCAGCCCAAAGGGCACCACCCGCGGCGTTCTGGCAAACGAGCATTCCTCGTCGAAGATATGGCGCTGCACCGCATTCCATTCGCAGCCGCCGAATTGCTTCGGCCAGTTCGGCGCCAGCCAGCCCTTTTCGTTCAGGATCGCGTGCCAGCGTTCATAGGTTTCCTTGCCGAGCTCGCGCCCCGCCTTCACCGCTTCGACCATATCGTCGGGCAGGTTTTCGGCCAGGAACGTGCGCACCTCCTCGCGGAAGGCCTGTTCCTCGGGTGAATATGCCAGATCCATGTCGTCCTCCGTTCTCCGGCCGAGGGTTCAGCCGTTCAGATCCTCGAACTTGCGGCCCTCTGCCACCAACTGCTCCAGAAGAGGCGCGGGCTGCCAGAAATAAGCATCCTCGGCGGCCCATTCGCGGATGTCGTCCAGCAGGCCGGGCAGGCCGGTCATGTCGGCCCATTTCAGCGGCCCGCCGCGATAGCGCGGGAACCCATAACCGTAGAGCAGCGTCACATCCACATCGAGCGGGCGCCGGGCGATGCCCTCGCCCACAACTTTGGCCGCCTCGTTGACCATCGCCGCCATATAGCGGCGCAGGATTTCCGCGTCGGTGAACTCGCGCGGGGTGATGCCCTGCGCGGCGCGTTCGGCCTCGATCAGCGGCATCACGTCCGGGTTGGGTACCCCGGCGCGTTTACCCGCCTCGTAGACATAATAGCCCTTGCCCGTCTTCTGCCCGAAATGGCCCGCCTCGCACAGCTTGTCGGCATAGGAACTGTCGCGGGCCCGCGGGTCGAGCCCCTCGGCCCGCTTGCGCTTGCGCACGGCCCAGCCAATGTCGAGCCCGGCCAGGTCGGCCACGGCGAACGGCCCCATCGCGAAACCGAAATCGGTCAGCGCCTTGTCGATCTGGTAAGGGCTGGCACCATCCAGCACCATGTGGTCGGCGCAGGCGCGATAAGTGGCCAGAATCCGGTTGCCGATGAACCCGTCGCAAACGCCCGCACGCACCGAAACCTTGCCCATCCGCTTGCCCAGCGCAAAGCCGGTGGCAAGCACGTCGGGCGCGGTCTTGTCGGCCACGACGATTTCCAGCAGTTTCATCACATGCGCCGGGGAAAAGAAATGCAGCCCCAGCACGTCGCCCGGCCGCGACGTCGCGGCGGCAATCTCGTCCACGTTCAGATAGGACGTGTTGGTCGCCAGCACCGCGCCGGGTTTCGCCACCTCGTCGAGTTTGCGGAACACGTCCTTCTTGACGCCCATGTCCTCGAACACCGCCTCGATCACCAGATCGGCGTCCCCGAGATCACTGTATTCCGTGGTCGGGCGCAGCGCCGTTTCGGTGAGATGCGCGAACTGGTCCTGGCTGATCTTGCCGCGCTTGAGCGCCCCGCCGAGATTGGATTCGATCCGCCCCTTGGCCGCCAGCGCGGCCTCGGGCGTCATCTCCAGCAACGTGACGGTCAGCCCGGCCAGTAGCGCCGAGGTGGCGATGCCCGCCCCCATGGTGCCGCCGCCAATCACGCCGATGGCGTTCAGGCTGCGCGGCTCGACCCCGTCGAGTTCCGGCAGCTTGCTCACCGCGCGTTCGATAAAGAACGCGTGGATGAGCCCTTCGCGCTGGTCGCTGTCCAGCAACTGGCGGAACAGTTCGCGCTCGCGCTTCATGCCCTCGGCAAAGGGCAGTTCGCAACAGGCCTGCACGCCGCGCACGGCCACCGCCGGGGCGAGCTGGCCGCGCGCCTTCATCAGCGTCGCGTCATAGAGTGCGTCGAAATCCACCGGTTCGGGTGCGGGCATTTCGCTGACGACGCGGCGCGGCGCGTTGCTGTCCAGCAGTTCCTGCGTATAGGCCAGTCCGATGTCGCGCGGTTCACCGTCGGCGATCCGGTCGAGAATACCGAGATCAAGCGCCTCCTGCGCGCCGATCTGCCGGCCGCTGGTGATGATGTCGAGCGATTTGTCGATACCGATCAGCCGCGGCAGGCGCTGGGTTCCCCCGGCCCCCGGCATCACGCCGATCAGCACCTCGGGCAGCCCCATGCGCGCAGACGGAACGGCGATCCGGTAATGCGATCCCAGCGCAATCTCGAGCCCGCCGCCCAGCGCGGTGCCATGCAGGGCGGACACCACGATCAGCGGCGAGGATTCGATGCGGGTGCATACGTCGGGCAGGTAAGGTTCGACCGGCGGCTTGCCGAATTCGCGAATATCGGCCCCCGCGAAATAGGTACGGCCGTCGCCGTAGATCAACACAGCCTTGGCGCCTTCGCGCTCGGCCCGCTCGACACCGTCGATCAGCCCCTGGCGCACCGCCAGCCCCAGCGCGTTTACAGGCGGATTCTGCGCCTTGAGAACCGCAATATCGCCAATCCGTTCATAGTCGATGGCAGTGGTCATACCGTCCCCTC
>CAYGNB010000120.1:5698-8846 GCA_964351135.1 uncultured Rhodobacterales bacterium
GTTTCCGCCTCTTCGATGATGGCGAGCGCGGTTGCGCGCGTCGACTCGACCGCCTCGGGTTTGACCGCGGTGATCGGACCGGTCTTGATCGTGTCCGGTCCCGTGGCCGGGCGCACCTTCAGCCGGGGCTGGGTCGTGTCGCGATTGACCCGCGCCAGCTTGTCCAGCTTGTTCGCGGTATCGCGCAAGACAGTGCGAACCTCGGCGAACTCGCGGCCACGCGGCGTTTCCGCCAGCGCCTTGCGGTAATACACCGACAGACAGTCGACCTGGTACTGGTCGGGCAGCTGGGAACAGACCGTGTTCGACTGGCTCAGCGATGTGGTGATGCTGTCCACGGTAGCGGCAAGACTGGCCACCGGGGCCGCCAGAACCTGCGAACGTGGAGGCTCGACAGATCGCGGCGGTTCGATATCAGCGCGCGGCGACTGGCCACGGTCGATCCGCTGATTGCGCACCGCGCGCGGCGACGAGTTCGCACTGGGATTTCCGCCAACGCCCGTCGAGCCCGTCTCTCCTCCGGGCGGCGATGGTGCCGGCCCCGGATCGGGGTCGCCCTCGTAATCGCCGGGCGGATCGCCCTCGTACCCGTCGCCTTCGACACCGTCATTGTCGTTGATGCCGCCGTCGCCCGAGTTATCGGCGCCTTCGTCTTCGCCGGGACCGCCCTGTTCGGGATCGGGGCCCGGTTCACTGCTGCAGCAGGTGTCACTGTCGCTGTCGTCCTGGCCGTACAAGGTATCGACGCCACCCTGAGCAACGAAGTCAGCCTGCATAGAAATATCGGCTGCAACCATTTTCGGAGCGTCGGCCACGGCCATCGACGGTTGCGCGGCAAATGCGATCGCAAACGCCACCCCAGAAAGCGGCCAAGACGCCAATGCAAAATGTTTCAATGTAATCCCCCAACCCAGTGGTCTGGATATAAAACTATTGCATAAAAGTTATTTTATTTCACGTTGGAAAGCAAACAAACCGACAGGTGGTCCGGCGGCGGACGATCACGGCAAATGCCGTCAAAATGACTGTTCCGTGGCGACAGTCGTGATAGGTTCGGGCCAAACGCGATCCCAAAGGCATTTCTGCATCCATGTTCAGACAATTCACGATTGTTCTTTTCCTCGCCGCAATTCTGGCGGGCCCCGCACTGGCCGCATCCGACCGGGTCGCACTGGTGCTGGGGCTGGGCGATTATCGCACCATCACCCCGCTGGACAACCCGCGCAAGGATGCCACGGGCATGGCCAGCGTGCTGGACCGGATCGGGTTCGACGTGACCCTTGCGCTGGATCCGACCGGGGACGACATGCGGCAGTTGCTGGACGATTTCGCCTTTCGTTCGGAAACCGCCGATCTGGCGCTGATCTATTATGCCGGCCACGGTGTCGAGGTGCAGGGCGAAAACTTCATGATCCCGGTCGATGCGGATGTGAAATCCAACCGCGACGTGCAGCGCCAGTCCGTTTCGCTGAAACAGATGCTCGCGGCAGTGGAACGGGCGCGCAAGATGCGCATCGTCATTCTCGACAGCTGCCGCGACAACCCGCTGGGCGACCTGATCGACACTGTCGACACCGGCGCATCCTCTTCCGCACCGGGCGACACCCGTGGCGGCGGCGGGCTGGCGGTGGCGAATCCCGACCGTGGTACGCTGGTGGCCTACGCGGCGCGCGACGGCCAGGTGGCCCTGGACGGCACCGGCGAAAACAGCCCCTATGCAACGGCGCTGATGGAAAAGATGGCGCAGCCCGGTGTCGAGATCAGCCTGATGTTCCGGCAGGTCCGCGACATGGTTCTGCGCGAAACCGGTAACCGGCAGGAACCGCACACCTACGGGTCGCTGACCGGCGTGCCCTTTTACCTGGCCGGCGCGGCCGAGGGGCAGCAGGATGTGGCCGGGGCCAGCGCGCTCGACGCCTGGGCATCGATCCGCCCCGATCAGGAAGAACAGCTGCTGGCGCTGGCCGAACTGGGCGATACCCGGTCGATGCTGGGGCTGGCCTATATGCGGCTGAATCCGAACCAGGGCCGGTTCGACCCCGCCGAAGCGGTGTCATTCCTCGAACGCGCTGCCGGTGCAGGTTCGCCCGAGGCGCAGTTCGAACTGGCCAAACTCTATGAGCGCGGCACCGGTGTCCCGGTGAATGAGGCGCGCGCGCTCGAACTTTACCGCGCGGCGGCGAATCAGGATTTCGCGGATGCAATCAACGATCTCGGCTTCCTCACCTATCAGGGCGGGCTTGGACTGGATCCGAACCCGCAAGAGGCATTGCGGCTGTTCGAACGTGCCGCCGACCTGCGCCACCCGCAGGCGCAGTTCAACTTTGCCGCGCTGATCGACGACGGGCATATCGACAGCAAGGGACCGAAGGATTCGGCGCATTATCTCTATGAGGCACTGCGTTCCGGCAGCCCGGACGTTCTGAACATCCTGTCGGATCGGCCAACCATGTTCTCGCGCCAGACCCGCCGCGCGCTGCAATCGACGCTCAAGGAAAACGGATTTTATGTGGGCGGCATCGATGGTGAATTCGGCCCCGGCACGCGCAAGGCGATCCGCCTCGCGTTCGGCCTGGAAGAGTGACCCAAAGCCACGCTAGAGCCGCCAGAACCATTTCGCGGCCTCGTGCCGGGCCTGTTCCCGCGTCAGCCCCAGATCCCACAACCGGTCGTGCCCGAACCGGCGCAACGCCCGCCGAGTCACGTGGTTACGATACCAGACGGCCAGCGGCGCGGCGCGCAACGCGGACATCCTGAAGTCTGCAAACAGCGGTCTTACACCAATCATCGTGCTCTCCTGCGTCGGGGATGTCCCCTGTATCGCATAGCAGCGCGCCCCGATGTTTCGAGCAGCATCGAAGCGTCCGCCCTTGACCGGACCCGGGTGCGGGGGAAACACTGATCCCATGAAGGAAGGGCCAGATATCGCCCGGATCGCGGCACTGATCGGCGACCCCGCGCGCGCCAACATCCTTACCGCCCTGCTCAGCGGCAAGGCTCTGACAGCGGGTGAACTGGCAAAAGAGGCCGGGGTGACGCCCGCGACCGCCTCCAGCCACCTGTCACAACTGGTGCAGGCCGATCTCGTCTGGCCCCGCAAGCAGGGCCGCCACCGCTATTTCGCGCTGAGGGATGGCGATGTGGCCCA
>CAYGNB010000121.1:0-5897 GCA_964351135.1 uncultured Rhodobacterales bacterium
GCGTGATCGACCCGGCCGGCCTCGATTTCGAGGTAATAGCCGTTCTCGTTCTTGCTCAGGTATTCGATGGCGGCCTTGGTCATGTCGGCGAGCGACGGCTCGTCATCGTCGGCGCGGTCGGCCTCGTATTCCATGTGGCTGTCATTGAACAGCGCGAGAACCGGGGTCGAACCATCGAGGTTGAGGCCCGAGAAGGTCTCGGTGTTCCAGGCATATTGCACGCCCATGCCGGTAGCGGTTTCGATCAGGTTCGCGCCGCCCTTGCGGCGACCTTCCTTGCCCTCTTCCGTGGTCACGCCCTCGGGCGCGAAATGGCGGCGGCCACCGCCCATGGCAAAGTCGATCACACCGGCCTGCATCTGGTCGACAAGCTGGGCGGCAATGTCTTTCTGGGTGGTGCAGCCCTCGGGCACGCTGTCTTCCCAGTTACGGTTGGCGGTCTTGGCGTAGACGGCGGCCGGGGTGGCATGGGTGATGCGCGCGGTCGAGATCACACCCACGGATTTTTCCATGCCGGTCACAACCTCGGAAAAGGTTGTCAGCTCGTTGCCCGCAACGGTGCCGCAATCGTCATGAATGGCGTTTTCACCGAGGTTGATGAGGTTGAAACGCTGCTTCACGCCGGTATTCATCGCGCCCGCGGTCGGGGCGCTGTCCGGGGTCTGGGCGTTGATGTTGTAGGTTTTCACGAGCGCGGAATGGAAATCGGGCGTCTCGTAGGGCAGCACGTTTTCCTCGCCCAGCATGCCTTTCTGCTGGCCGTCGAAAAGGCGGGTGGCATAGTTGGTACCGACCCCGTTGCCGTCGGCAACGAGCAGTATGATGTTTTTGGCGCGGTTGGTGTTGTCCTGGCGGTCAATGATGGCCTGGATGGCCGCCTGACCGTCGGCAAACCACTGGCTGCTGGCCTGCGGCAAATCCTGGGCGACGGCGCCCGTGGCTGCTAAGAGAGCCAGCGCCGAGATGGAAAAGGTGGTCTTCATGGTGTTTCCTTGGAGGCGGAAGAGTGGGATAGCGCAATCAAGCTGCTTCCCTGCTCAAACACCCGGCGTGTAACAGTGGCGTGAATGCCGAACGCCTTTTGCCGGCTTCCCAAACGGCAGGTGCCCGGCGCCATCCCGATGCCCGCCTTCTCAGCGATTGCCTGTTCCAGCGGCCCCTAATCGAACATGTCGGCGGTGATTGCGGCGTACCAGCTCTCTGATTCCTCGTATGTCGCCCGTCGGACATCCTCGGTTTCCCCGGTCTGGCTTATGAAGCCATCGACACGCGCGATTTTTTCATCGGTCGGCTCGTAGGTCGCCCCGACCTTCACGCCGTCGTTTTCGGCAATCAGCGACCAGCAGGTATTAGCGTAGCGGGCCGGGAAGACCTTGGACCCGATCAAGGCCCCACGCACCGCATTGGCGCAGGCCTTGGCCTGGGAATTCGCGGAAAACCCGGATTTCGGCATGTCGCCCTGCGCGCTCGCATCGCCCAACACGTAAACATCCGGGTCGGCCTTCGACGACATGTCGATCGCGTTGACCGGAGCCCAGTTGCCATCCGTTACCCCGGCGATTTCGGCAATCCGTCCCGCCTTCATCGCGGGTATGACATTGCAGACATCGACCTTCATCTCGTCCCCGTCGATGGTAAGCGTCATCCTCTCGGGATCGACCGAAACCTCGCCGCCGCCGAATTCCTCGCCAATCCGGTCGATCATGCCCGGGTAATGCCGGGCCCAGCCTTCTTCGAACAGCGCCATCTTCGAGAACTTGGATTTGGGATCGGCAATAACGATCTTTGCGGTGGGGTTCGATGCCTTGAGCACATGCGCGACCATCGAAACGCGTTCATAGGGTCCGGGCGGACAACGGTAGGGGTTGGGTGGCGCGACCATCGCATAGACGCCCCCCTCGGGCATCGCCGCGATCTGCGCCCTCAACAGCTCCGACTGCGACCCGGCCTTGTACGCGTGCGGCATCCGGTTCTGGGCCGAGATGTCCCATCCCGCAACCGCCCCTTCGACAAAGTCGATACCGGGCGACAGGATCAGCTTGTCATAGGGCAGAACGCCGCCCCCGGCCAAGGTAACGGTCTTGCCAACCCGATCAACACCCACGGCCCAGTCATGCACGACATTGATACCGTGCTTCGCCGCCAGCGCCCCGTAGGTATGGCCGATATCGTCGATCGTTTTCAGCCCGCCCAGATAGAGGTTCGAAAAGAAACAACTGAAATAGACGCGCGACGGTTCGACCAGCGTGACGTCGATCGCGCCATCGCCGTCCTTGGCGATATAGCGCGCCGCAGTGGCCCCGCCTGCCCCGCCGCCGATCACCAAAACCTTTGGCCTGCCGCTGCCTTGCGCCAGCACGAAAGGCGCCGAAATCGCCCCTGTCGCCGCGGCGCCCGTGCCCAGAAATCTTCTCCGATTGAATGCCATCCCGTTTCCTCCCCGACAGATCCCTCATTCGAGGGCATTGAAATAAGCCGCCAGCGCCGCGATCTCCTCCGCGCTCAGGTTGCCCGCCACCATCTGCATGATCGGATGGATTCGCAGGTTCTGCTTGTAGGCGTGCATCGCAATCACGAAATGCTCGGCATCAAGGCCGGCGATCCTTGGAATGCTTCCTGCCGCGTCCTCCTGCCGGTGGCAGGCCACGCATTCGCCCGACAGGTACGCGCCCCACTCCGCGTCCCCTTCGATCTCCAGGACGCCCGGCGGCAGATCGGGCGCATCGCTGGCGATTGCAACGGCGCCCGCGAGGCAACCCATGACCGCTATGATGACAGTACCGTGTTTCAACATCCCTGTTCCACGATAGCATGAGACCCGACGTTCCCAAAATCAGCGCTCCACCGGGACGGAAACTCTGGCCGACATCGTTCAGACGGCCCCAACCGCCCGACTATCGGCGCAGGTGGTTCCGCCGTCGTCAAGCTGACCAAACGCAAACGCTCCACGTCCCGGACCGTGCCGCAGCCTAACGGGCTGCCCGACAATCCCCTGTGTAAGAAATCGGTGAGTGCGCGCATACTTAAGTCGCGACCTCGCCGCGCATTGGACAGTTGAGAAACACGGGCCGAACGGGCAAGCTGCCCAGCAATGCGGCGCAGCCAGGTAGGGAGTGGCATGTCTGACGCGCAGACGGTGGAGGAATTGAAACAGGGTCTCGAGGTTCGCGACCTGAGTTTTCACTACGGGTCCAGAACGGCGCTGGATGCGGTGTCGTTTGACGTGGCGCCGGGCGAATTCTGTGCGCTTCTGGGTCCGAACGGCGCGGGCAAATCCACGCTGGTCGCCCTGTTGACGCGCCTGTTGGTCGCGCCGCAGGGCGAGATCCGCATTGCCGGGCACGACCTGCGCCGATCGCCGAGAAAAGCGCTTGGCGATCTCGGCGTGGTGTTTCAGCAGCAGACACTGGATCTGAGCCTGACCGTTCGCCAGAACCTCGCCTATTTCGCGGCCCTTCACGGATTGCCACGCCACGAGACGCAGGCGCGCATCGACGCGGTGCTCGACCGACTGGGCATGCGCGAACGCGCGGGCGAAAAGGCACGGGCGTTGAACGGCGGGCACCGACGCCGGATGGAACTGGCGCGCGCGCTGCTGCATGATCCCAAGGTGCTGCTGCTGGACGAACCCACCGTCGGTCTCGACGCCGCGGCCCGGCAATCGATCACCGATCATGTCCACGATCTGGCGGCCCAGGGGTTATGCGTGCTTTGGGCGACGCATCTGACGGACGAGGTGCGCGACGACGACCGGTTGCTGGTCCTGCATCGCGGCCAGATCCTTGCCGATGGCAAAACCGGGGAATTGCGCGGCGACATGGCATTGTCCGACTGGTTCCTGTCCCGCACCGGAGCGCCCGCATGAGCGGTTTCTGGGGGGTCGCACGCGCCATCATGGGGCGGGAATTTCTGCGCTTCATTCACCAGCGCGAACGTTTTCTGGCGGCGCTGGTGCGGCCCATGGTGTGGCTTCTGATCTTCGCGGCAGGGTTTCGCGCGACGCTTGGCCTGTCGATTATCCCTCCCTACCAGACCTATATAACCTACGAGACGTATATCGTGCCGGGTCTCTGCGCGATGGTGCTGTTGTTCAACGGCATGCAAAGCTCGCTCAGCCTCGTCTACGACCGTGAAATGGGGTCGATGCGCCTGCTGCTGACGAGCTCGTTTCCGCGCTGGTGGCTTTTGTTCTGCCGCCTGCTGGGATCGACCGCGATTTCGATCCTTCAGGTCTATACGTTTCTGGCGCTGGCCGCGCTGTTCGGGATTACGCTGCCGCCACTGGGCTATGTGACCGTGTTGCCGGGCCTGGTTCTCGGCGGGCTGATGCTGGGCGCGCTGGGGCTGGTCCTGTCCAGTTTCATCAAGCAGCTCGAGAACTTTGCCGGTGTGATGAACTTTGTCATCTTCCCGATGTTTTTCCTGTCATCGGCGCTGTACCCGCTGTGGAAAATGGCCGAAAGCTCGCCGCTGCTGCGCGACATCTGCGCCCTCAACCCGTTTACCCATGTGGTCGAACTGATCCGGTTCCTGCTTTACCTCCAGATCAACTGGGTCGCGCTGTTGTGGGTGCTGGTCTCGACTGGTCTGCTCTGCGCCATGGCCGTCTGGGGTTATGATCCGGCGCGCGGGCTGATGAAGCGAAAGACCTGAGCGCGATGGCTGACGGCGGCTCTCCCGAACACAAGCGCAGATTGCTGTTAAAGACCCGCCTGGGTCTGGGCGCGATGGTACTGGGTTCGGGAACGCTGCTGACGGCCGCCATTCTCTATTTCGGGATGCAGACCGTTGCAGACAGGCTCGAGACCGCGCTCGCCTCTGAAACACGGATTGCGCGCTATTCGGCCCTGTCGACCCAGGCCGCGACCTTTCTGGTGGTTGCGACCGAGGCCGTGCAAACCGGTCAGCCCGCCGATATCCGAACCGAACGTCTGGCCCCGGTCAGCGACCGGATCGGCGCGACCTTTGAGCAGTTGCGCGCGGATGTCGAGGACGCGGTGGCCGCCGTCAGCGAACTCGGCCTCGACGAACAATCCCGTTACGGCACGCAATCGCTGGGTCTCGCCCGGATGGAAGCCCTGTTGGACAACACCATGCGCGGTCTGAGCGATACCACGGCCGATCAGGCGCGCCTCCGGGCCCATATCGATGCCTTTGCATCGGGTTTCGATCCGCTGCTCGGGCAGGCCGTCAACACCGAGGTCCTGTTTCGGAACGCGATCCTCGCCGGGATCGAGAAAACCCGCGTCACCCTGACCTGGGCCGCGCTGGGAGTTGCCGGGCTCGCGATCCTGACGACCGGCTGGTTCTATTTTGGCCTGATCCGCCCGCAGTTCAGGCGGCTCGACCGCCTGCGCGAGGCCGCGTTCCAGATCGGGCAGGCGGATTTCACCGTCGCCCTGAGATCGACGCGCAACGATGAAATCGGACAGCTATACAGCGAAACCAACCGGATGGCCGGCGCGCTGCTGGACCGGCAAACGCAGGTCGAAACGGAATGGGCGCGCCTGAACGACACCATCGCAAAACGAACCGAAGAATTGCGGGCCGCCAACAAATCGCTGGCTGAAATCGACGAAAACCGGCGACGCTTTTTCGCCGACGTCAGTCACGAACTGCGCACGCCATTGACCGTCATCATGATGGAGGCCCAGATCGGCCAGCAAGACGCCCAGACTGCGCCGGACGCGTTTTCGACCATCGAAACCAGCGCCGCGAAACTGAACCGGCGTATCGACGACCTGCTGCGCGTGGCCCGCTCGGAAAGCGGGGAACTGGCGCTGGAACCGCAGGCGGTCATGCTGCGCGACCTGATCCGGGCGGTTACCGACGACGTTCAGGCCGAGATCGACAACGCGAGCATGCATCTGACGGTGGAGAAGATACCCGACGCCGAA
>CAYGNB010000121.1:5997-8834 GCA_964351135.1 uncultured Rhodobacterales bacterium
GATTTCCTCGGCGCTGGTGCGGGGGCTGACCCTGCACGGATACGCCGCCGAGGCCGAAAACCGGGCGGACCGGGGGCTGACGCGGCTCCAAAGCGGAGAATATTCAGGCGCGATTGTCGATGTGATGCTGGGGGCCGACAGCGGCATCGAACTGGTCCGATCCGCGCGCGCCAGCGGCGTTACGCTCCCCATTCTCATGCTCTCCGCGATGTCCGATGTCGAACACCGCGCCGCCGGGCTCGAGGCCGGCGCGGACGATTATGTCGTCAAACCTTTCAGCTTTGACGAACTCGTGGCACGGCTGCGGGTGCAGGAACAGCGCGCCCAAACACAGCGCCCGGACCCCGCGCGCATTTCGCGGGCATCCAGAACCCTCAGCACGGCCAGGGCCGGCGTGACCCTGACCGAACGGGAATTCGACCTGCTGATGCTGCTCAACAGCAAGGCCGGTCACCCGATCCCGCGCGGCGACATTTTCGACACGCTGTGGTCGCAGGACGGGTCGAGCAACGAAAACGTGGTCGATGTCTATATCGGCTATCTGCGCAAGAAGCTGGGCGAGGCTGATTTCGGATTTGAAATCAAAACCCTGCGCAATCGGGGTTTTTGCCTGCACGGCCGTGCGCCAATCGCCGACGACACCTGAATACAGACCAAAGTCTAGGCCGCTCTTATAAATTAAGATTCGCCTGAATTCGGGATACCTGCCAGATTAAAGGCAAGATTTGTGTCAGGAGGAGGAAACGCAAATGGCATGGACCAAGCCTGTTATCCGCGAAATCGAATGCGGCATGGAAATCAACATGTACGGACCCGATCACGACGATGAGCGTGGCGGCGGCCTGATCTGATCACGGGGACGGCGCCAACTGTCGTATAACGTTGCGCGCAATAATCCTCGGAGCCGCCGCGGGTGGCGGCTTGCCGCAATGGAATTGCGGCTGTGACAATTGCAATCTGGCCCGTACGGGAAAAATACCCGCCCAGACCCAGTCATCACTCGCGGTGTCTCCGGACGGCCTGAACTGGGCCGTCCTGAACGCGTCTCCGGACATTCGTTTCCAGCTTTCGCAGGCACCGTCTCTCTTTCCGACGGGGTTGCGGCAGCTTCCGATATGTTCGGTTCTGGTCACCAATGGCGATATCGATCATGTGGCGGGGCTGCTGACACTGCGGGAAATGCAGGCGTTCACGTTGTTCGCAACGCAGAGCATTCAGGACGTGCTGGCGCAGAACCCGATTTTCGACGCGCTTAACGCGTCGGTCGTAACCCGGTCGTCCATCGCCCTGAACGAACCCTTCGACCTCGTCCCCGGGCTGGAAACGACGCTGTTCCCGGTGCCGGGCAAGGTTCCGCTCTATCTGGAAGGTGACGACGTGCAAACTGACCTCATCGGCGAACAGACGGTTGGCGTCGAACTGAAATCGCAGGATGGAACGGCCTATTACATCCCGGGGTGCGCGACCCTCACCCCGGATCTGCGCGCGCGGATCGACGGTGCAGACCTGTTGTTTTTCGACGGCACGCTCTGGACCGATGACGAGATGGTGCGCGCCGGGGTCGGTCAGAAGACGGGCAAGCGAATGGGGCACATGTCGATGGACGGGCCGGACGGATCGATCGCCGCGTTGTCGGATATCGGGATCGGGCGGAAGGTCTTTGTTCACATGAACAACACCAACCCGGTCCTGCGGCCGGACAGCACCGAGCGGGCAAAGGCCCAGGCCGCCGGATGGATCATCGGACAGGACGGAATGGAGATCACGTTATGACCCAGAGCCGCGAGGACTTCGAAGCCCGGCTGCGCCAGATCGGCGCTGAGCGCTATCACGACCTGCACCCGTTTCATCACCGTCTGCATGGTGGCGGCTGCACCCCCGACGAAGTCCGCGCCTGGGTCATCAACCGGTATTACTATCAGCATTCCATCCCGATGAAGGATGCCGCCTTCATGTCCAGGGTCGAAGACCCCGCGCTGCGCCGGCAGTGGCGGTCACGGATCGAAGATCACGACGGGACCGACGAAAACGAAGGCGGGATCCGCCGCTGGCTGCGCCTCGCCGAAGCGGTGGGGCTCGACCCCGATTACGTCGCCTCGTGCGACGGCGTCCTGCCGGCCACGAAATTCGCCGTCGATGCCTATGTGCGCTTTGTCCGGGAAAAGACGCTGCTCGAAGCGGTAGCGGCCTCGCTGACCGAACTCTTTGCGCCCAAGATCCACGCCAACCGTATCGAGGGGCTGCTCAAGCACTACAAGTTCGCCGATGACAATTCGCTGTCCTATTTCAGGAACCGCCTGAAGGAAGCCCCCAAGGACGTGGCCTTTGGGCTGGCCTGGGTGCTGGACAACGCGGATACCGCCGAGAAACAGGATGCCGCTGCCAACGCGCTGATCTTCAAGACCGACGTGCTCTGGTCGCAACTGGACGCGCTTTGGGGAGCCTATGTGGAGCCCGCGCGGATACCGCCGGGCGCGTGGCAGCCGGGCACCGGCCTGCTGATGCGGCGGGCGTCGTGATGCTGGCGCAGGACATCCCCGCACTTCCCCGCGGCGTACGGTTGCATTTCGACAAAGTGCGCGAGAAATGGGTGCTGCTGGGGCCTGAACGCGCGGTGACGCTGGATTCGATCGGGCACGCCATCCTGAGCGAGGTGGATGGCGCCCGCAGTTTCGGTCAGATCACCCACACGCTATCCGAGAAATATGATGCCCCGGCGGACCAGATTGCCGCGGACAGTTCCGGTTTCCTCGACGCTCTGCGGGACCGGCGGTTCCTGGACGTGACGACATGACCCAGCCCGTCCCACCACCGATTGCCATGCTGGCCGAGCTTAC
>CAYGNB010000122.1:0-8793 GCA_964351135.1 uncultured Rhodobacterales bacterium
CCTTGACATGGCCGTGGTTCACGAACTGACGCGCGGCGAATACGGTCGGCACGAATTTGGCGCGGTAGACCACGGCGTCGAGGCGGCGTTCCAGCAGGCCAATCAGGTTTTCACCGGTGTCGCCCTTGACCCGCTCGGCCTCGGCGTAGATGCGGCGGAACTGTTTCTCGGTCAGGTCGCCGTAATAGCCCTTCAGCTTCTGCTTGGCGCGCAGCTGCAGGCCGAAGTCGGACAGCTTGCCCTTGCGGCGCTGGCCGTGCTGGCCGGGGCCGTATTCGCGGCGGTTGACCGGGGATTTCGGACGACCCCAGATGTTTTCGCCCATCCGGCGGTCGATCTTGTACTTGGCAGAGGTGCGTTTGGTCACCGTCTGATCTCCTTCGATATATGGCACGCTCGTCCGCCCGGCGGGCGACCTCGCTTGCGATGTGAAGGGCGTTGTCCTCTTGGGTTTCCCCATGACAGGCTTCCCCTTGCGGGGGCCACCAACACCAATGAAGCGGCGCTTATAGCGGTGCGGGCGGGAGAGTCAACGGAGAATGCGGCCACGCGGGATCGGGTGCCGGATTAGGGGCTTGTCATGTTAACCGCAATCGCCATTCTGATATGGCGATAATGGGAGGATAACATGAACAAGCTTGTAACCGGGCTGCTGACGGCCGGGGCGCTTTGCGTCGGTGCGATGGCCGCGCAGGCGGCGGATACCACGCTGCGGATTTCCCTGCAATTGCCGCTCAAGAGCCATCTGGGCCAGAATCTGGTTCTGTTCAAGGACGAGGTCGAGAAGAACTCGGCCGGGAGTATCGCGGTCGAGATCTACGATTCCGCGCAGCTTTACAAGGACAAGGAGGTGCCGCAGGCCGTCGGCTCCGGCGCCATCGAGATGGGGGTGGCATCGCTCACCCGTTACGTGGGCGACATCCCGGCGGTGGACATCTTTTACCAGCCGTTCCTGTTCGACAGCGAAGACAAGGTGCGCAAGGCGGTGGCGCCGGGATCGCCGGTGCGCGGGCCGATCGACGCCGCGATCGCCGAGACCGGTTCGACCGTGCTCTGGTGGCAGGCCTATGGCGGTGCGATCATGTTGTCCAATGGCGGTCCGGTGAAAACGCCCGCCGACATGGCCGGCAAGAAGGTTCGCGTCTTTGGCAAGACCTTGGGCGATTTTGTCGAGGCCGCCGGTGGGGCGCCGACGATCATTTCGGGTTCGGAACAGTATCTCGCCTATCAGCGCGGCACCGTCGATATCGGCATGACCGGGGTTTCCGGCGTTCAGTCGCGGTCGCTGTGGGAGGTGATGGATACGATCACCGTCACCAACAATGCGGATATCGAGTTCATCGTGGTGGCGAATACCGAGTTCTGGAACGGATTGCCGCAGGAGCATCGTGACATCATCGCGGCGGCGGCGATCAAGGCCGAGCAGACCGTGCGCGACGATATGTCGGCAATCGAGGCGCGGGCCTATGCGGCGGCCGAAGAAAACGGCATGAGCATCTATCGCCCGACCGAGGAGGAGCTGCTGGCGTGGCGTGAGGTTTCGGCGCCGGTCTACGAGGCCTATCTCGCCAAGACCGGCGATATGGGCAAGGCAATGATGGAAGCGGCGCAAGGTTTCTAGGCCGCGTTGTCACGGTGCCGGGGTGGCCCGGCACCGTCCGGGACATCGCGGGATCGGTATACGGGGCCGGTATGATGCCTTTGCTTTCAGCTGTAGAACGCTGGGCGGCGCGGATCGCGGCCTGCCTGTTGGTCCTGACGGGCCTGTTCCTGACCTGGGAGGTTGTGGCGCGGTATTTCTTCAACGCGCCGACGATCTGGGCGGCCGAACTGAGCCAGCTCTGCCTGATCTGGGCCTGTCCGCTGGCCATGGCCTGGGTGCTGTCCACCCGCCGCCACATCCGGGTCACGGCGTTGACCGCGCAGGCGCCGCGCCGGATGCGGTTGCTGCTCGAAATCTTCGCCCTGCTGGTGATCCTGGTCTTTTCGCTGGTCGTCGTCGCCTATGGATACAGCATCTTTCATGACAGTCTGATGCGCGGACGTACCTCTGGTACGATGCTGGACCCGCCCGCCTGGATCCCCGAGGCGGCGATCCCCGCTGGCTTTGCCCTGCTGGCATTGTCCTGCCTGGCCAACATCGCCCGGGCGCTGCGCGGCGATATTCCCGAGGACCGGGAGATCATGGAGTGACGGTCGGCATCATCCTGATCTGCCTGTTCGGTTTGCTGCTGGCGGGCGTTCCGGTGGCCTTTGCGCTGGGGTCTCTGGGGCTGGCGATGCTGTGGTTCGGAGGCTTTTCCCCGCTGATGGCACCACAGGCGATCCTGTCGACGCTGGACGGGTTCATCCTGCTCGCGGTGCCGCTGTTCCTGCTGATGTCCAATGTACTGCTGAAGGGTGGGGTGGGGCGCGATCTGTTCGCCGCGGTACAGGCCTGGGTCGGGCACTGGCCCGGCGGGCTGGCGGTCGCGACGATCCTGTCCTGCGGCATCTTTGCCGCGATTTCCGGCAGTTCGGTGGCCACGGCGGCAACGATCGGAACCGTGGCCGCACCCGAGATGATTTCGCGCGGGTATGACCGGCGCTTCGTCTACGGCCTGCTGGCGGCGGGCGGCACGCTGGGGATTCTGATCCCGCCATCGATCCCGTTGATCATCTACGGGTTCGTGACCGAAGAATCGGTGATCGCGCTGTTTCTGGCCGGTATCGGGCCGGGGCTGGGGCTGATCGCGCTGTTCATCGTCTATTCGGTGGTTTCGGCGCGGTTCTTTCAGTCCTACGCGCCGGTGCCCGCCATGGGATGGCACGAACGCTGGCGCGCCACCGGGCGCGCGATGCCGTCGATGCTGCTGGCGCTGGTGATCCTGGGCGGTATCTATTCCGGTGCTTTCACCCCCACCGAGGCCGCCGCCATCGGATTCACGCTGGCGCTGCTGATCACCGGGGTGCTGTTGCGCACCCTCAGCCTGCGGGCGCTGTGGGATGCGATTGTCGAATCCATGGCCACAACCGTGGCGATCCTGCTGATCATCGGCGGGGCCAAGATTTTCGGCAAGGCGATCACGCTCTACCGCATCCCGCAGGATATCTCGGCCCTGATCTCGGACCATATCGCCACGCCACTGGGGCTGATGCTGCTGGTGTCGCTGGTGCTGCTGATGATGGGGCTGGTGTTCGAGGCGCTGTCGATGGTGCTGATCATGACCCCGGTGCTGTTGCCGGCGGCGCTGGGGATGGGGTTCGATCCGATCTGGTTCGGCATCTACATGGTGGTGATGGTCGAATGCGCGCTGATCACCCCGCCGGTCGGCCTGAACCTTTACGTGATCCAGTCGGTCACGCGCGCCACGCTGTGGGATGTGTCCCGCGGCACGTTGCCGTTCCTGGCGCTGATGCTGGTGATGGTCGCCGCGCTCTATCTGTGGCCGGCACTGGCGCTCTACATTCCGTTCAAGCTCTGAGGTTGTCGAGATGAACATATCCGATGCATGTTCCGCCCCGGACCGGTTGCGTGCCCTGCTGGCGCGCCCCGGGTTGATCACCATGCCCTGCTGTTTCGACCCGTTGTCGGCCAGGCTGATCGAACAGGCGGGATTTCCGTTGACCTTCATGTCGGGCTTTGCGGCCTCGGCGGCGCGGCTGGGGATGCCCGACACCGGGCTGATGTCCTATGGCGAGGTGATCGACCAGGGGCGGAATATCTGCGCCGCGACCACGATCCCGGTGATCGGCGATGGCGATACCGGGTACGGCAACGCGCTGAACGTGAAACGTACGGTCCGGGGCTTTGCGCAGGCCGGGTTCGCGGCGGTGATGATCGAGGATCAGGTGGCGCCGAAACGCTGCGGCCATACCGCCGGCAAGGCCGTCGTGTCGCGGGATGAGGCATACGCGCGCATCCGTGCCGCCGCCGACGCCCGCGCCGAAGGTCATGACATCCTGATCCTCGCCCGCACCGATGCCCGCCACGATCACGGGCTGGACGAGGCCATTGCCCGCGCCGCCGCCTTTCGCGACCTCGGCGCCGATATCCTGTTCGTCGAGGCCCCGCGCAGCGAGGAGGAAATGATCCGTATCTGCGCCGAACTGGACGCGCCGGTGATGGCAAACATCGTCGAAGGCGGGCTGACCCCGGCGCTGCCGCCTGCGCGGCTCGGGGAAATCGGGTTTCGCATCGCGGCCTATCCGCTGACGCTGTTGTCGGCGGCCATGCAGGCGATGGTGCAGGCGCTCGACGCGTTCAAATCGGGCGATCCGGCCGCCGCGACCCTGATGCCCTTTGACGAGATGAAGGCCCGGATCGGGTTCGATGCCTATTTCGCCGAAGAAGCCCGCTATGCGCAGGACCGCTGACGGCGGGACGTCATATAAAAGCTTTGCCTATTGAATAGTTCGGGATTCGAAGTATATCTGCTCTCCGATTGGAGACGGTCATGACAGAACCGGCAGATGACGGGATTTCGCGGCGCCCGATGCAGGGGCTCGCACCGGAACTGCGCGCGCTGATGGGCGTGCATGTGCTCTATTGGAAATTCGAGGAATGCGCCGATGCGGAAATCCTCGAACCAGAGCTGACCCGCCACGAACGTTATATGCTGGTGCGGCTCGAGGTACCGGTGCGCATGGGCGTGCTCGCCCGCGATATGCTGGCGCTGCCATCGACCGTGACCGCGACCGCGGATACGCTGGAAGCCAAGGGGCTGCTGACCCGCGAACGCGACCCCGAAGACCGCCGCGCCTGGCGGCTGCGGCTGACCGAAGCCGGCGAACAGGCGCGCAGCGACCTGATGGGCCGGGCGCGGCAGATGTTTCAGGACATCACCGGTCTCGCCCCCGATGAGGTCGACCGTATTGCCGTGCTGCTCGACAAGGCGTCTCACAACATTCTTGAAACCGGTGTTCCGGAAGGGCTGAAGAAATGAAGCTGCTGAATCTTATCTGCCTTCTGATCGCGCTGGGGGCCGCGCCGCTGGCCGCCGACACTCTGCCGAAACCCGCCAGGCTGATGGTGGTGTCGACCGAGGCGCAGCCTCTCGAACGCCAGTTCTTTGGCCAGGTGGCCGCGCGGCGGTCGGTCGATCTGGCGTTTCAGGTCGGCGGGCAGGTGTTGCAATTCCCCGTCTCCGAGGGGTTCACCATCCCCGAAGGCGAACTGATCGCGCAACTGGACCTGGAGCAGTTCGAACTGCAACTGGATCAGGCGAGGCTGCAGAAGGAACAAGCCGACCGCACGCTGGAGCGGCTGAACAAACTCAAGGGCAGCACCGTCAGCCAGGTGGCGCTGGACGACGCGCAGACCGCCGCATCGCTGGCCGCCATCGATCTGCGCAATGCGGAATGGGCGCTACGCCACGCGACGCTGAACGCACCGTTCGACGCGCTGGTATCGAGCCGGAATGTCGAGCTGTTCTCGACCGTGGCCGCGGGCGCGCCGGTCGTTCGGATCCACGACATGTCCGAACTCTATATCGAGGTCGATGTGCCGGAGATTCTGTTCCAGCGCGCGCGGGACGAGAACCATGCCCGGATCACCGCGCGGTTCCCGGGCGATCCGGTTGAATATCCCGTCACCTTCCGCGAATTCGTGGCCGAAACCTCCAGCGTGGGCCAGACTTTCCGCATCACGCTGGCCATGACCCCGCCCGAGGGGCGCAACGTTCTGCCCGGCGCGTCGGTCACGGTTCATGTCCGGGTGCCCGGCCTGTTCACCGGCCTCATCGTGCCGTCCTCTGCCATCGTCATGGATACCCAGGGCGCGCCGGGCGTGATGCGGTTCGACCCCAAGGGCGCCGACACCGGCACCGTAACCTGGGTGCCGGTCACGATCGAACCGACCCAGTCGGGCGACGTGCGTATTACCGGCGGGCTCGATGACGGGGCCGAGATCGTGCTGACCGGCGGTGCGGCGATGACCGACGGGCAGGCGGTGCGCCGCTTCGCCGGTTTCTCGAACTGAAGGCGGTCCCGCGATGAGCATTGCGCGCATATCCATCGAAAAGCCGATCTATACGTGGCTGATCATCCTGATCTTCCTGTTCGGCGGCATCTGGGGGTTCCTGTCGCTCGGCCGGCTTGAAGATCCGGCCTTTACCATCAAGCAGGCGGTGATTTCGACTGCCTATCCCGGCGCCACGGCCGGGCAGGTTGCCCTGGAAGTGTCCGAACCGCTGGAATCCGCGATCCAGAAAATGGGTGAGGTGGATGTCATCACCTCGGTCAACCGGCCGGGTATGTCGCTGATCGAGGTCGAGATCCAGTCGACCTACGACGGCACCGAACTGCCCGAGATCTGGACCCGGCTGCGGGCCCGTATCCGGGACGCGGCGCGCCATCTGCCCGACGGCGTCAGCCAGCCGCTGGTCAATGACAGCTTCGGCGACGTGTTCGGCATCTTTCTGGCGGTCACGGCCGAGGGGTTCACCGATGCCGGGAAACACGATCTGGCGACCTTCCTGCGGCGCGAATTGCTGACCGTCGACGGGGTGGCCGATGTCGAGGTGGCGGGGCTGCCCGAAGAGGCGATTTTTGTCGAACCGGAACTGGCCCTGTCGGTAAACCAGAACGTGCCCGTGCAGGCCATCGCACAGGCCATCGCAACGGCGGATTCGGTGGCGCCGGCGGGGACGGTCACAGAGGGCGATTCGCGGGTCGCCATCCTCGCCCCCGAAGGATCGGACAGCGTGTCTGCCATCGGCGGGCTGTCGGTGGGCGTCGGCGGGCGGGTGGTCAACCTGTTCGACATGGCCCATGTGCATCGCGGGCGGGTGACCGACCCGGACCTGATCATCCGGTTCGACGGGCAGGAGGCCTTTACGCTGGGCGTGGCCGGGCTCGCGAGCGAAAACATCGTCGAAGTGGGCAAACGGGTCGATGCCAAGCTGGCCGAACTGTCGCCCGAGATCCCGTTCGGCGTCGAACTGCATCCGATCTATCAGCAGCATGTGGTGGTGGAACAGGCGTCCAACGATTTCCTCGTCAACCTGGCTATGTCGGTGGCCATCGTGGTCGCTGTGCTGGGCCTGTTCATGGGTTGGCGCGCCGCGGTGGTGGTGGGTACGACGCTGTTGCTGACCGTGGTCGGCACGCTGTTGTTCATGAACCTGATGTCGATCGAGATGGAGCGTATTTCGCTGGGCGCGCTGATCATCGCCATGGGGATGCTGGTGGACAACGCCATCGTTGTGGCCGAGGGCATGCAGATCACCATGCGGCGGGGGCGCGGGTCGGTCGAGGCCGCCGAAGAGGTCGCGGGCAAGACCCAGATCCCGTTGCTGGGGGCCACGGTGATCGGGATCATGGCCTTTGCCGGGATCGGCCTGTCGCCGGATGCGACGGGCGAATTCCTGTTTTCGCTCTTTGCGGTGATCGGGATTTCGCTGCTGCTGTCCTGGCTGCTGGCGCTGACGGTGACGCCGATGCTGGGTCATTACCTGTTCGAGCAGGGCAGCGCCGATGACGATGACGCCTATGGCGGCTGGCTGTTCCGGCTTTATGGCTGGAACCTGCGGCTGGCGCTGAAACTGCGCTGGCTGGTGTTGGCCGGGCTGGTCGCGATCACCGCAGTGTGCTTCGTGGGCTTCGGCATGCTCAAGGAACAGTTCTTTCCGAATTCGAACACGCCGCTGTTCTTTGTGCACTACAAGCTGCCGCAGGGGACGCCCATAGGCACCGTGTCGGAACACCTGACTGTGATCGAGGACTGGCTTGAGGACCGTGAAGAGGTGGCCTCGGTCGCCACCTTCGTCGGGCAGGGCGCCACGCGGTTCATGCTGACCTATTCCGCCGAAAAACCGAACCCGAGCTACGGGCACATGATCATCCGCGCCCGGTCGCTGCAGGATATTCCCGCGCTGCAGAAGGATCTGGAGGCGTTCGGGACCGCGCGCTTCCCCGAAGGCGAGTTCCGCACCAAGCGGCTGGTGTTCGGACCCGGCGGCAGCGACCCGATCCAGGTGCGGTTCGCGGGCAAGGATCCCGCGGTGCTGCGCGAGCTGGCCGCCGAAGCGGCGCAGATCCTTGCGGCGAGCTCGGACAATCTGACCGGCATCCGGCAGGATTGGCATGAAAAGGAACTGGTGCTGCGGCCGGTCTATGCGACCAACCGCGCGCAGACTGCCGGGGTCAGTCGTGACGACATCGCCAACATGCTGCTGTTTTCGACGGATGGCGTCACCGGCGGCGTGTTCCGCGAACGCGACCGGCTGATCCCGATTGTGATCCGCCGGCCGCAGGCGGGCAGCTACAACGTCATGGACCAGATCGTCTATTCCGAGACCGCGCAGGATTTCGTGCCGGTCGAACAGATGGTCGACGGGTTCGAATACCAGGCCTTCGACACGCTGGTGCATCGTCGCAACCGCGTGGCGACGATCACCGTTGGCGCGGATATTCCGCATGACGTGACGGCTGCCACCGTGCAGGCCGAAGTGATGGGGCCGATCGAGGCGATGGACCTGCCGCCGGGCTACAGGATGGAATGGGGCGGTGAATACGAGGATTCGAAGATGGCGCAGGAGGCGCTGGGCAAGCAGCTTCCGCTCAGCCTGCTGATCATGGTGCTGATTTCGGTGCTGCTGTTCAACGCGCTGCGCCAGCCGATCATCATCTGGCTGCTGGTGCCGATGTCGGTGAACGGGGTGGTGATCGGACTGTTGGGCACCGGCCTGCCGTTCACCTTCACCGCGCTGTTGGGGCTGCTCAGCCTGTCGGGGATGCTGATCAAGAACGGCATCGTTCTGGTCGAGGAAATCGACCTGGTCCGGGCCGAGGGCCAGCCCCTGCGCGAGGCGA
>CAYGNB010000123.1:0-5628 GCA_964351135.1 uncultured Rhodobacterales bacterium
ACCGCCGCGCCCAGACGCGGGATGTCGTCCTGCGCAATGCGCGCGGTCGGCCCGGATACCGAGATCCCCGCCACCACGGCACCCGAGGCATCCCGAACCGGCGCGGCGATGCAGCACATGCCTTCGGTTTTCTCTTCGCCATCCACGGCAAAGCCACGCACACGCGCCGCGTCCAGATCGCGGTCGAGCGCCACCCGGTCGGTCAGCGTATGGGCGGTGTGGCGTGTCAGGTCGGCCCCGTCCAGCAGCGCCGCGCGGCGGTCGGGCTCCATGAAGGCCAGAAGCGCCTTGCCGATCCCCGAGGCATGCATTTCCGAACTGGCGCCGGGCGGAAAGAAGGCGCGGATATTGGCGCGGGTTTCGGCCTGACTGAGAAACAGCACGCGCCCGTCACGCTCGACACCCAGATTGGCGGTCTCTCCGGTATCGGCCATGAGCGCCCGCAAGATCGGGCCGGCCCGTTCGACCAGCCCGGTGCGGCGCAGGAAATGCGCGCCGATCAGCCAGGCCCCTGCCCCGATGTTCCAGATCTGTGTCGCATCGTCGTGATCGACCAGCCCGCGGGTTTCGAAGGTGACCAGCACCCGATAGACGGTGGCGGGCGATTCACCGAGATCCGCGGCAAGCGCCGACAGGGTCGCGCCGCCCATTTCGGCGAGCCTCTGCAATACGGTGATTGCCCGGTCCAGAGATTTGATCGTGTTCTGCGCGGTCTTGTCCTGCCAGCCGCGCGGCCGCCCCCGCGCACGGCGGTCCCCTTGATCGGATTCGGCCATACCAGCCCCCCGTGAAAAGTCATTTCATAGTACGAAAAACTCAACCGATTGAAAAGTAACAAGTTATCACCGCAACAAGAAAATGAAAAAACTTTTCAAAAAAATTGCTGCCAGAGCTCCTCTCCCCTAGTTTTGGGATCGACACAGCCAAGGAGGCGGCAATGACCAGTCAGAACCCGGTATTCATTCCCGGCCCTACCAATATCCCCGAGGCGCTGCGCAAGGCCTGCGACATGGCGACGATCGACCACCGGTCGCCGGTCTTTGCCGAGATGCTGCACCCGGCCCGCGCGGGCGTACGCAAGGTGCTCAAGAGCGATACGGCCGAAGTGTTCGTATTTCCCTCCACCGGCACCGGCGGCTGGGAGGTGGCGATCACCAACACGCTGTCGCCCGGCGACCGGGTGCTGATGGCGCGCAACGGAATGTTTTCGCATCGCTGGATCGACATGTGCCAGCGCCACGGGCTGGACGTGCAGGTGATCGACGTGCCGTGGGGCGCGGGTATTCCCGCCGACCGCATTGGCGCGATCCTGGCCGATGACACCGATCATTCGATCCGCGCGGTTCTGGCCACCCATAACGAAACCGCGACCGGGGTACGCTCGGACATTGCGGCGATCCGTGTGGCGATGGACGCCGCCGGGCATCCGGCGCTGCTGTTCGTGGACGGCGTCAGCTCCATCGGGTCGATGGAGTTCCGCATGGACGACTGGGGCGTGGACGTGGCCGTGACCGGGTCTCAAAAGGGGTTCATGCTGCCTGCCGGGCTGGCGATCACCGGATTCTCGCCCCGCGCGATGGACGCGATCGAAACCGCGGGCCTGCCGCGCACCTTCTTCGATGTCCGGGATATGGCGCGCGGCTACGCCTCGGGCGGTTATCCCTACACGCCGCCGGTGGGGCTGCTGAACGGGCTGAACCAGGCCTGCGACATGCTGCTGACCGAAGGGCTGGATGCAGTTTTCGCCCGTCACCGCCGGATCGCGGACGGGGTGCGTGCAGCGGTGCGGGCCTGGGGGCTGGAACTGTGCGCGCAATCGCCGGATCTCTATTCCGACACGGTTAGCGCGATCCGCACACCCGACGGTTTCGACGCCACCGCCATCGTCACCCGCGCGGCCGAGGTCTATGATACCGCATTCGGCACCGGGCTGGGCGAGGTCGCGGGCAAGGTGTTCCGCATCGGCCACCTCGGCCGGATGACTGACGTTATGGCGCTGGCAGGGATCGCCACGGCCGAGATGTGCATGGCGGATCTGGGGCTGGATATCCGGCTGGGCTCGGGCGTGGCCGCCGCGCAGGACGTCTATCGCAGCAGCACCGGCGCCCCGGCGCTTGCGGCGGCCTGAGGAGACGGCGATGCAAATCCCCACCTTTGACGATGTGCTGATCGCCCACGACCGGATCGCGCCGCATATCCATCGCACGCCGGTGCTGACCTCGACCATGATCGACACGCAGGCCGGGGCCAACCTGTTCTTCAAATGCGAAAACTTCCAGAAGGCGGCGGCCTTCAAGGTGCGCGGCGCATCGAACGCGGTGTTCGGGCTGGGCGCGGATGACGCGGCCCGAGGCGTGGCGACCCATTCCAGCGGCAACCACGCGCTGTCGCTGTCCTATGCGGCCGGGCGGCGCGGCATCCCCTGCCACGTGGTGATGCCGCGCACCGCGCCGCAGGCCAAGAAGGACGCGGTGATCGGATATGGCGGCCGGATCACCGAATGCGAGCCCTCGACGTCGAGCCGCGAAGAGGTCTTTGCGCGAGTGGCTGCGGAAACCGGCGCGGATTTCGTGCATCCCTACAATGATCCCCGCGTGATCGCGGGTCAGGCGACCTGTTCGCGCGAATTGCTGGAACAGGTCGAGGGGCTGGACGCGGTGGTGGCTCCGATCGGTGGCGGCGGCATGGTATCGGGCACCTGCCTGACACTGTCGGCGCTGGCCCCCGAGATCGAGATCTACGCCGCCGAGCCGGAACAGGCCGACGATGCCGCGCGCAGTTTCCGCGCCGGGCATATCATCGCCGACGATGCACCGCAGACAGTGGCGGATGGGCTCAAAGTGCCGCTGAAGGATCTGACATGGCATTTCGTACAGCGCCACGTCACCGACATCCTGACCGCGAGCGAACGCGAGATCGTGGACGCCATGCGCCTGATCTGGGCGCGGATGAAGGTCGTGATGGAGCCGTCCTGCGCCGTGCCGCTGGCGGTGATCCTGAAAAACCCCGAGCGGTTCGCCGGCAAGCGCGTGGGCGTGATCGTCACCGGCGGCAACGTGGATCTGGACCGGCTGCCCTGGATGGCTGGATAACCCGAAAGAGGACTGAACGAGATGAACGACATGAGCCAGTTCGACACTTATGAAGTCGGCTATGACATTCCCGCCAAGCCGGGCATGGACGCGGCCGAGATCCAGACCCCCTGCCTGGTGCTGGATCTCGACGCGCTGGAGCGCAACATCGTCAAGATGGGCGATTACGCAAAGGCACATGGAATGCGGCAACGAGTGAATGGCAAGATGCACAAATCGGTGGATGTGGCGCAGCTGCAGGAACGGCTGGGCGGCGCGGTCGGCGTTTGTTGTCAAAAGGTCAGCGAGGCCGAAGTTTTCGTACGCGGCGGCATCCGCGACGTGCTGGTGTCGAACCAGGTGCGCGACCCGGCCAAGATCGACCGGCTGACGCGGCTGCCCCAGCGCGGCGCCAACGTGATCGTCTGCGTCGATGACATCGCCAACGTGGCGGATCTGTCGGCGGCCGCGGTGAAACACGGCACCGAACTGGGATGTTTCGTGGAAATTGACTGTGGCGCGGGCCGCTGCGGGGTGACGGAAACCGCCGAGGTCGTGCGTATCGCACAGGCCATCGACGCCGCGCCCGGGCTGCGGTTCGACGGTATCCAGGCCTATCAGGGCGCGATGCAGCATCTCGATACCTATGCCGACCGCAAGGCCAAGCTGGACGCGGCCATCGCCATGGTGCGCGATGCGGTCGAGGCGCTGACCGCCGTCGGGCTGAAACCGGGGCTCGTTTCGGGCGGCGGCACCGGGTCGTATTACTTCGAGGCCGGCTCGGGCGTCTATAACGAGCTGCAATGCGGATCCTATGCCTTCATGGACGCCGATTACGGGCGCATCCTGGATGAAGACGGGCAACGGATCGACGCGGGAGAATGGGAAAACGCGTTCTTCATCCTCACCCAGGTGATGAGCCATGCCAAACCGGACAAGGCGATCTGCGATGCCGGGCTGAAGGCGCAGTCACTCGATTCCGGCCTGCCGGTGATCTTTGGCCGCGATGACGTGGCATACGTCAAATGCTCCGACGAACATGGCGTGATCGCCGACCCCGACGGCGTGTTGAAGGTCGGTGAGAAGCTGAAGCTGGTGCCGGGCCATTGCGACCCGACCGCCAACGTACATGACTGGTATGTCGGCGTGCGCAACGGCAAGGTCGAGGTGGTCTGGCCGGTGAGCGCGCGCGGGCGGGCCTACTAAGACCCGCCCGGAACCGCGCCTTTGGCGCGGTGCCTCCGGCGGGGATATTTACAGCAAGAGGAAGACGGGCGTCTGCGCCCGGAGCAGGAAAGGGACGGCCATGTGGATTGTGCCGGAAAGCGCGGTGGCGGGACTGGCCAGCGCCGGGGCGAGTTTCGACGCGGTGGAGGCGGTCTTTGCGGCCATGGCGCGCGGTGAGGCGGTGAATTTCCCGGTGGTTCGCGAAGCCATCGGTCACGCGGATGCGCTCTACGGGTTCAAATCCGGTTTTGACCGGGCCGGGCTGGTTCTGGGGCTCAAATCGGGCGGCTATTGGCCCGGCAACGCCGCGCGCGGGCTGACCAATCATCAATCCACCGTGGTGCTGTTCGACGCCGATAGCGGACGCTGCCGGGCGCTGATCGGGGGCAACCTGCTGACCGCCCTGCGTACGGCGGCGGCCAGCGCGGTGTCGATCCGCCATCTGGCGCGCCCCGATGCGAAAGTGCTGGGTATTCTGGGCGCGGGCCATCAGGCGCCGTTCCAGTTGCGGGCGGCGCTGGCGCAGCGGTCATTTTCCCGGATCATCGGCTGGAACCGCAGCCCGGACCGGCTGGCCGCGCTGAAACAGGTGGCCGACGAGGCCGGCCTGCCCTTCGAGGCGGCGGATCCTGGACGTATCGGCGCCGAGGCGGATGTCATCATCACCATCACATCGAGCTTTGCACCGCTGCTGGAGGCGGCGAAACCGGGTGCACATATTGCCTGCATGGGCACCGACACCAAGGGCAAGCAGGAGCTCGCCCCGGAATTGGTGGCGCAGACGCGCCTGTTCACCGACGAGGTTGCGCAGGCCGTCGGTATCGGCGAATGCCAGCACGCGGTGGCAGCCGGGGCGGTCGATGAAGCCGCGATCACCCCGATCGGGGCGGTGATCGATGGCCGCCGGCCCGGGCGGCAATCGCCGGACGACATCACGCTGTTCGACGGCACCGGTGTCGGTCTGCAGGACCTGGCGGTGGCCGAGGCGGTGTTGCAGGCGGCGATCGTTTCTGGCACGGCCATTGAGGTTGATTTCTGAGCCTGTCATACCGCGATCATGCGTATCGCGATCAACGGATTCGGCCGTATCGGCCGCACGGTGCTGCGCCAGCTTCTGAGCGGGCCCGAACATGACGAGATCGAGGTGGCGGCGATCAACGACATCGCCGCACCAGAGACCTGTGCCTATCTGTTCCGCTACGACAGCACCTTTGGCCCTTTTCCCGGCGATGTGACCGCACGCGACGGCAGGCTGGAGGTGGCCAGCCGGTCGATTCCCCTGAGCCATTCGCCGGATCTCGGGCAGATCGACCTGCGCGGGGTCGACGTG
>CAYGNB010000123.1:5728-8689 GCA_964351135.1 uncultured Rhodobacterales bacterium
GAACGGGCACATATGACAACGATCCACTGTTACACCAACAGCCAGCCGATGGTGGACGCGCCGCGCGGCGATCACGCGCGGTCGCGCGCCGGGGCGCTGTCGATGGTGCCCACCACCACCAGCGCGGCGCAGCTGGTGGACACGGTGCTGCCCCACCTCGCCGGCCGGATCAGCGGCGCTGCTGTACGGGTGCCCACCGCCAGCGTTTCGGCGGTAGACCTCGTTGTACAACTGGGCCAGTCGATCGAGGATTTCCCGGCGGCACTGCGAGCCGCGGCGGATACCTCCCCGGTGTTGGGCTGGACCGACGAGCCGCTGGTGTCGTCGGACCTGCGCACGCGCCCGGAATCGCTGGTGATCGCGGGGCCGGAACTGATGATGACCGGCCCGGCCCAGGCCCGCGTCTTTGGCTGGTATGACAACGAATGGGGTTTTTCCGCGCGGATGATCGAACTGACCGCGCGAATGGCCGGCTAGGGCGACCTCTCAGCGAAGTCGCCCACAGGGCGGATGAGCGGCCGGCCGTTGCTCAGTCCTGCGACATGCTGCCGCTGGCGTGACCCGACATGCCGCCGGACACCTCTTCGGTCGCCTCGTCAGCCAGGTCGTGAGGCAGTATCAGGTTAAGCACGATCGCGATCGCCGCAGCCGGCAGCAACCCCGAGGTCATCAGGATCCGCACGGTATCCGGGAGATGCGCCACCGCGCCGGGCTCCAGCTGCAGCCCCAACCCGATCGACAGCGCAATCGCGAATATCACCATATTGCGGCGGTTCCAGTTTACATCGGACAGCATCGAAATGCCGGCCGCGACAACCATGCCGAACATGACGATCACACCGCCGCCCAGCACCTCGATCGGAATCGTACGGATGATCGCGCCGACCTTGGGCACCAGCCCGCAGACGATCAGGAACACCGCGCCGCAGGTGACGACATGGCGGCTCATCACGCCGGTCATGGCGATCAGGCCCACGTTCTGGGAAAAGGACGTGTTCGGAAACCCGCCGAAAATCCCTGCCAGAGCCGTGCCCAGACCGTCGGCATAAGTGGCGCCGGCGATCTCGCTGTCCGTGGCCTCGCGCCCAGCGCCACCCTTGGTGATGCCGCTGACATCGCCCACGGTTTCCACCGCCGAAACAAAGGCCATCAGGCAGAAGCCCAGCACAGCGGCGGCCGAGAACTCAAACCCGTATCTGAACGGCTCGGGCAGCGCAAAACTCTTGGCGACGGTCCAGCTGTTGCCGATCCCCTCGACGGTCAGCATCCCGGTCGCCAGCGCATAGATATAGCCGGCGATCAGCCCCACCAGAACGGCGGAAACCGACAACATCCCGCGGGCAAAGAACTTCAGCCCCAGCGTCACCACGATCACCACCAGTGCCGCCGACCAGTTCAGCAGCGACCCGTATTCCGGCGTGCCGATCGCGGGCACGCCACCGGCGGCATACTGGATGCCCACCTTGACCAGCGCCAGCCCGATCATCGTCACCACCAGCCCCGTGACCAGCGGCGGCAGGGCAAAGCGGATGCGCCCGATGAACAGGCCCAGGCAGGCATGGAACAGCCCGCCGATCACCACCCCGCCGAACAGCGCGGCCAATGCATCGACACCCTTGCCCGCCACCAGCGGGATCATGATCGGCAGAAACGCAAAGGACGTCCCCTGCACGATCGGCAGCGCCGCCCCGACCGGGCCGAACGTGATCGTCTGCAGCAGCGTGGCAATACCCGCGAACAGCATCGACATCTGGATCAGGTAGAGCAGTTCGGGAAAATCGGGCGAGTTCGATCCGAAGCCGAAGCCCGCCGCGCCCGCGACGATGATCGCCGGGGTGACGTTGGACACAAACATGGCCAGCACGTGCTGGATGCCCAGCGGGATCGCTTTCACAAGCGGTGGGGTAAAATTCGGATCGCGGAGCTGTTCCGGGGTTCCGATCGAAGTGTCAGCCATGTCCATCCTCTCTGTCTGTCATGGGGGTCTTGCCGCTTCTTCTGTGGCGGCTTCGGGGCTGGCCCTTCGCACCCGGCAAAAAGCCTGTTGCGTTTGACTATGCCTCAGTATTTCAGTTCGGGACCATCATATTGGGTCGAGACCTCGATTTCGCCGGAAATGATTTTCTGACGAAGCTCGTCCACGATAGTGCGGACGTCCTCCGGCACCTCAGGCGACAGCGCCAGCGAAACAGCATCGGGGTTGGACAGGCCAATCCGGACGATCTCACCCGGTTTCCAGTTGCCTTCCGACAGGTCGCGCGCGGCTTCCAGCCCGGCGATGCTTACATTCGCAATTGCCGAAGCGATGAACACATCCGGGTGGTCGGGATACCAGTCGCGGACATTGCCGATCTGGTACACGCCATGTTCGCGCATCGCTTCGATGGCACCGGTCCGGCCGGCATTCAGCATGGTAAAGATGATGTCGGCACCCCTGGAGATTTCGTCGGACGCAACCCGGTAGGACAGTTCGTTATCGTCTTGATCGCCGGCAAAGGTGGTCAGAAAGGTCGCCTCGGGGTTGGTATACATCAGACCGTTATAGAAACCGCCGCGCCCCTTGAGCCCCGGCTTCACCCGGATACCCGAGATATGCCCAACGGTGCCGGTCTTGGTCAGCAGGCCCGACGCCGCACCGGCGAGCCAGGCACTCTCTTCTTGCAACACCTCATAGCTCGACAGATTTGCGCCGGTCACTGCGCCCTGCACGACAACGAATTTCACGTCCGGAAACTCGGCGGCCACGATCTCGGCGGCTCCGTTATTCTGCCCGCCATGAGCGATGACCATATCGGGACCCCTGGCCGCAAGGTCGCGCAGCGCATCGGCCAGCAACTCGGGCTCGGGCTTTACACCGTCGATATAGTCGATATCCGCACCGAGTTGATCGCGGATTGCGATCAGGCCGTTATATCCGGCCTCCATGAACCCCTTGTCGTCGATCTGACCGGCAAGCAGCAT
>CAYGNB010000124.1:0-8577 GCA_964351135.1 uncultured Rhodobacterales bacterium
GTGATCGCCGCGCTGATCGGCACCACGGGGCTGGGGCAGTCGATCTTTCTCGCGCTGGGGCAGGCGGATGTGGGGCTGGGGATTTCAGCCGGGGCCGCAATGGCGATCCTGGCGCTGATAGCCGACCGGATGGTGCAGGGCTTTGCCGAGGAACGCAGGCAGGCGCTGGGCCTCTAGGCGCAGCCGCCGCGCGTCACCGGATCGGGTTGTTGTCCTGACATCCGCTAGTCGTCATGGCCGTAATCGTCCCTGGCCTGCCGGGCGGTGATCAGCCCGGCCTCCAGGTCGGCCGCCACCGCCGCGCGGTCGCGGGTGCGCGGGTCACCATAGCCGCCTCCGCCGGGCAGGCTGAGCCTGAGCCGCTGGCCGTCGCGGACGAACTGCCTGCCCTTGGATCTCAGCGGTGTGCCATCGGAGAGCTCGACCTTTCCCGCGCCGCCCGGACCGCCGCCTTCGCGGCCACGGGCGGGGTGTTCGATCCGGTCGAACATCGCGTTGAAGAAGAAATCATAGCCCTGCCGCGCCTCGATCTCGATCACCTGACCCAGCCCGCCGCGCCGGGCGCCGGCGCCACCCGATCCCGCCCGCAGATCCTTGCGCCAGACCGTGATCGGACCGACATGTTCGGTGGCCTCGACGCTCATGGTCGAAACGCCGGAGGGGAAGGCGGTCGCCGACAGCCCGTCCGCACCGGGGCGTGCGCCTGTTCCGCCGGAATTGAACATCAGCACCTCGGCGTCGGGCAGCCCGCTCTCGGGGTCGGACGCGCGTGCGGAGATCTGGATGTTCCACAGCGCCGAGGCCCCCTCGGCGGGCACCGTCCCCGGCATCGCCCGATGCAGCGCGCCCAGCACCACGTCCGGCACCAGATGGCCCAGGACGTGACGCACCGATACGGGGGCAGGGCGTCGGGCGGCGAGGATACACCCCTCGGGCGCCGTGATTTCAAACGGTGCCAGGGAACCGGAGTTGTTCGGCACCTCCGGTGCAATGGCGCATTTCAGCCCGTAACACGCATAGGCGCGGGTATAGACTTCGGGCACGTTCACGCCGAATTTGCTCATCCCCGAGGTTCCGGCGAAATCCGCAATTATCCGACCGGCGCGAATATCCAGCGTTACCACCATGTCGACCGGCGCGTCATAGCCGTCGACGGTCATCGAATGGCGGTAGATACCGGCGGGAACCCGGGAAATCGCCGCCAGCGTCGCCTTGTGGCTCGCCTCGATGATGAAATCCGACAGCCCGTCCAGATCGGCGATGCCGAATTCGGTCATCATCGCCTGCAGCCGCCGGTCGCCTGCCTCGTTGCAGGCGGCGAGCGAATACATGTCGCCCACGGTCTGGTCCGGCGTGCGCACATTTGCGCGGATCATCTGGACCAGCAGCGGGTTGACCTCGCCACGTTCGGCGAACTTGGTAATCGGGATCAGCAGACCTTCCTCATAGACCTCGCCCGCATCCGGCCCAAATCCGCGCCCGCCGATATCGACCACATGGGCGGTCGCGGCAAAGAACCCGACATGCACGCCCGCGCGGAATACCGGCGTCACCACGGTGATGTCATGCAGATGGCCGGTGCCCATCCACGGATCGTTGGTGATGAGAACATCGCCGTCGTGGATGTTCTGTATCCCGATCTCGCGGATGAAATGGGGAACGCTTTCGGCCATGGCGTTCACATGGCCCGGTGTGCCGGTCACCGCCTGCGCCATCATTCGCCCTTGCCGGTCGAACAGCCCTGCGGACAGGTCGCCCGCTTCGCGCACCGAGGTCGAAAACGCGGTGCGGATCAGCGTGGTCGCCTGTTCTTCGACCACGGCGATCAGGCGGTTCCACATGATCTGATAGTCGATGCCGGTGGGGGTCACGCGGCGCCTCCTTTCCTGAGGAGGAGCAGGCAGCCATCGGGCTGGCCGACCGCGCGAAAGGCCGAGGTCACCACGGTTGCGGTTTCACGCTCGACGATCACCGCAGGGCCGTCGACCACCATGCCCGGCGTCATCGCAGTGCGGTCCACTTCGCGCGCCTCGACCTCTGTGCGCAGCGCGGCGTCGTAGAACCGGCGGTGGCGTCTGACGCTGGCGGTTTCGTTGCCGTCGAGCCGCATCACCTGCGCCGGGTCCGGCAGGATCGAGGCGACGACCAGCGACCAGTTGGTGATCTCGACCGCCAGACCGTCGATGACGCGGCCAAAGAGCGTGCGATAGGCCTGTTCGAAAGCGTCGAAGATCGCGGGCACGTCGCCGGGCGAAAACAGCTTGTGCGGCAGCGGGACGGGGATTTCCCAGCCCTGGCCGGAATAGCGCATGAACGCGGTGAGGCGGGTTCCGGTCGCCGCGTCACCGGCGCCTGCCTCGACAAAGGCGCGGGCCTCGGCCTCCATCGACCTCAGCGCGCCATTCACCGCGTCCGCGTCGAAATCCGCCAGTTTCTGGAACAGCCCGCGCGTCGCCTCGTAGCTGAACGGCGCCTTGAGAAATCCGATTGCCGATCCCACGCCGGCGCCCGGCGGGACCAGCAGTGTGTCGAGCCCCAGTTTCTCGCATTGCCGGCAGGCATGCAGCGGTGCGCCACCGCCAAAGGCGATCATGGTGAAATGTTCGATGTCGCGGCCGTTTTCGACCGTATGCACGCGGGCCGCATTGGCCATGTTTTCGTCGACGATCTCGGTCACGCCAAAGGCGGCCTCGGGAACGGTGATGCCCTGTGCCATTGCCAGTCGCGACCCGAGCGCGGTTTCGGATTTCTCGGTGGACAGCGGGATCGCGCCGCCCGCGAAATTGTCGGGGTCGATCCTGCCCAGCGTCAGGTTGGCGTCCGTCACCGTGGGGTCTGTCCCGCCGCGCTGGTAACAGGCGGGGCCGGGTTCGGAGCCCGCGGATTGTGGCCCGACCTGAATGCGGCCCATCGCGTCGATCCAGGCAATCGACCCGCCGCCCGCGCCGATTTCCACCATCTCGACCACGGGCGTCGAGACGGCCATGCCCGAGCCCTTCTTGAACCGGTAGGTGCGGGCGACCTCGAACGTGTTGGCGGTCTTGGGGGTGCCGTCCTCGATCAGGCAGATCTTGGCCGTGGTGCCGCCCATGTCAAAGGACAGCACCTTGTCGATCCCGTGGGACCGGGCGAATTCGGCGGCAAAGATTGCGCCGCCCGCCGGGCCGGATTCGAGCAATCGCACGGGTTGCTCGGCGGCGGTTTCGACCGGGATCAGGCCGCCACCCGAATGCATCATGAAGACCGGAGCCGCGATGCCTGCCCCGCGCAGCCGGTCCGCCAGACGGCGCAGGTAGGCCGCGACCTGCGGCTGCACATAGGCGTTGGCGATCACGGTGTTGAACCGGGGAAGTTCGCGCATCCGGGGCGAGACGACTGACGAGATCGAGCTGGACAGGTCCGGGGCGATCCGGTGCAGCGCGGTCTGCATCAGGCGTTCGTGGCTGTCATTGGCATAGGCGTGCATGAAACCGATGGCGACCGCCTCGTACCCGCCCTCGACAATCCGCTGCGCCATGGCTTCGGCCTCGGCCGGGTCCAGCGCCAGCAGCACCTCGCCCTCGGGGCCGATCCGTTCGCGGACGGTGAACCGGTCCTTGCGGGGCACCAGCGGCGTCGGAAGCTCCAGGTTCAGATCGTATTGTTCGAACCGGTTTTCCGACCGCATTTCCACCACGTCCCGGAACCCTTCGGTGGTGACAAAGGCGGTGCGCGCGCCGCGCCGCTGGATCAGCGCGTTGGTGACCAGCGTGGTGCCGTGGATCACCTGGCCGATCCCGGCAGGCGCAATCCCCGCCTGCGCGGCGGCGGTTTCGATCCCTTTGAGGATCGCGCGTTCGGGTTGGGCATAGTCCGTCAGCAGCTTGCAGGTGGCCAGCCCGCCCGGATGTTCCAACGCCACATCGGTAAAGGTTCCGCCGATATCGACACCCACGCGGATGATGCGGCGGCCCATGAGGCTCAGAGGCCCCTGACGAACTGGTTCGCGGCGAACGCGATGTTGAAGAAACGGGACATCAGCGGCGCGGTCGCGACGGCGGTCATATCGGTTACGGGCAACGGCAGATCCGCGACGTCCATACCGGTCAGCAGACCCGCCATCCCCTGGCCAAAGATGGTGCCGGTGGTGATCCCCCGCCCGTTATAGCCAATCGGCGTATAGAGGTTTTCGTCCAGCACATGGATGCGGGGCAGGTGGTCGGGTGTCATCGCGATCCGGCCGTCCCAGGCTTCTTCGAAGGTGACAGGCCCGAGCGCGGGGAACAGGCGCGCGAGCCGCTTGCGAGCCCAGCGCTGCGACAGCCCGCTATCTGCCGATCCGATCAGCCGGCCCATGCTGCCGATGATCAGCCGGTCCTGTGCATCCCGCCGCAGCGAGAACATGACTGGCGCGGTGTCCCACAGACCTTGTTTTCCCGGCAGGATCCCGGCGATGCGGTCACCCAGCGGCGCGGTCGCCAGCTGAAAGAAATGGATGGTCGTAAAGCTGCGCGTCAGCCCCGGCCAGAGCGTATCCGAATAGGCGTTGGTGCCGATCACCACCGCCCTGGCGCTGAGGTGCCCCTTGTCGGTTTCAACGATCCAGCCGCCGGGGTCCTTTTTCAGCCCGGTAACCGTGACGCCGGTGCTGATTTCTGCACCTGCGCCGATTGCTGCCCGCGCCAGCCCGCGGCAGTATCCCATCGGGTTCACGGTTCCGGCACGATGATCGAGCAAGCCGCCGCAAAACGCGTCGGATCCCACATGCCGGGCGGTTTCCGCGCGATCCAGCAGGTCGACCGGTTCGCCCATGTCGGACCATTCCTTCCGGCGCGCTTCGAGATCGCGCAGCCCCGAGGGCGCGTGTGCGGCATGGATGGTACCGTTTCGGCTGGCTTCGCAGCGGATCTGGTGTTTCTCGATCAGGTCGAAGACCTGTTGCGGGCCGTTGCCAAAGCGGTCGAGAAATCGCGGACCATAGGTGCGCCCCAGTTTCTCGCGAACCTGACGCGGTGGCAGCCAGATGCCGGCATTGACCAGCCCCACATTCCGCCCCGATCCGCCATAACCCAGATGCCGCGCCTCGAGCACATGCGCCTGCAGTCCGGCCTCGGCGCAATGCAGCGCGGTCGACAGCCCGGTGTACCCTCCGCCGACGATGGCGACGTCGACCTGCGCCGTTCCCGCGAAACCATCGCCGTGATCGTCTTCGGCGGCAGAGGCGTCCCACAGAGAGATCGGGGCGGATCGTGTCATTCTTGCCGGTCCTTCTGAGCGGGCCAAAATGGCGCCGGGTATGCGGATGATTACTTGCTGCAAGCTCAGATCGGTGTCAATATCGGAAAAATTGTTCCATATATCAGCACAAAGGCAAGATATGGCCCGGCTCAAGAAAACCTCTGCGGATATGGTATCCGACGCCCGCGCGCGGATTCAGGAAATCGAAACCCGGGACCTGATCGCGATGGTGGATGACCCTGATGTCGTGATCGTGGATATCCGCGATGTCCGTGAACGCCAGCGCACCGGGTTCATTCCGGGCAGTTTCCATGCACCGCGCGGCATGATCGAATTCTGGGTCGATCCGGACAGTCCCTATTACAAGGAGGTGTTCGGCCAGGACAAAAAATACATCCTGCATTGCGCCTCGGGCTGGCGTTCGGCGCTGACGGCGGTGACGCTGGCCGAAATGGGGTTCGAAGCGGCCCATCTCAGGGAGGGGTTCTCGACCTGGGAACAACAGGGTGGGCCGGTCGCGTTTCCCGAAGAGAAACGGTAAGGGTCAGGCGCGGTTCAGCTTGCGCGACACCGCTTCGGCGGCATGGGCCAGAAGCGCGCCGAACCGGTCCTCGCTCCCTTCGGGCAGGTTCACGTTCGGAACCGAGATCCCCAAGGCGGCCACCGGCTCTCCATCGGGCAGCATGATCGCGGCGCCAAAGCTGTAGATCCGGTCGCGGAACTCGCCCCGGTCCAGCGCATAGCCGCGCGCGCGGGACTGTTCGATATCGGCATCCAGCGCGCTCAGGGTGGTCAGGGTCCGGTCGGTATGGGCCGGCAGCGGTTCGACCAGCTTGTCGCGCAGACGGTCATAATCGGCGGCAAGGATGGCCTTGCCGGTGCCCACGCAGTGAATGGGTGCGGTCCCGCCGATCGGGTTCCAGGTCCGGATCGGTTTGCGGCTGTCGATCTTGTCGATATAGACCACCGACAGCTGTTCCGGCACCGCCAGATAGATGGTTTCGCCGGTTTCCGCGGCCAGATAGGCCATTTCGGGCGCAGCGAATTCGCGCAGGTTCAGGTTGTCGACGCTCGTGCGGCCCACCTGCCACATCTTCAGCGTGGCGGCATAGCCGCTCCCGGTCTCCTGACGGACATAGCCGAGCCGGCACAGCGATTGCAGCAGTCGAAACGTGTTGGATTTGGTCAGGTCCAGGTCCCGAGCCAGTTCGGTAACGCCCTTGGCCTGCCGGGCCTGCGCCAGATTTTCGAGAATGGACAGACCCTTGGACAGCGTGGAATCGACTTTCGGTTCCTTCTTTGACCGTTCCGTCATGACGTCTCCAGCCATCCCCTGCGTTCCGGCGCAACCTAGCGGAAGGGCCGGGTGAGGTAAATTACAGAGGGCCGGTCGTCTTGCAGGTGTCGATGGTCAGGGCATCTGGCACCAAAATACGATTATGCTGCCAGGCGGCGAATGACTGCCCTGCGTTTTGGTCATGTGCATACACATCTCAGAATGAGATCCCGCAGAGACTGCGAGGTCTGCTCTGTGTCCGGCTTGCTGGCCAAACCGCGCAGGCCGTTTCCTTCCAGCGTATCGAGGATCATGCAGGCGGCCAGGGTTTCGTCGATATCCGATGCGAACACGCCTGCCGCGGCACCGGTTTGCAAACACTCGACCAAAGCGCCGATCAGCCTTTTTCGGTTTTTGCCGAACACCTCCGCAATCGTCGGATTTCGCAACGCCTCGGTCAGGATTTCCACGCTCAGAAGGGCGTTTTCGGGACGCGCGGCATAGGTGGTGTATTCAATGATGAAGCGGTCCAGCGCTGCTTGGGGGGCTGTCGGGTCCGACAGCATTTCCGCGAAACCGGATACGTCCCGATCTTCCAGTTCGGCGATGAAGACCAGTATCGCCTCCTTGCCCTTGAAGTGATTGTAGAGGTTGCCAAGGCTGACACCGGCCCGCTGAGCAATGTCGCGAACGCCGGTCTGATGGTAGCCCTTTTCAATAAAGCAGGCCACGGCAGCCTGCGTGATCTGGGTCTTGCGCGGGTGAACGCGCCGTTCCTTTTCTGCCATGTGCTTGACTCTTCGGTTTGGGGTGCCCAGATTATGAACGATCGTTCGTTCGTATCATGATACGGCACGCATGGAAAGGGTTAGGTATGGCACGTCAGAAGCACTGGTACCTGGGGTTCCTCGGTTTGGTTGGGATCTACGAGCTCCCGCAACTCATAGCCGCGTTTCAACCCGGCGGGTCCTGGTGGGGCCTGACAGCGGCACTGTGGTTTCTTTGGTTTTTGTATTTCATTCCCGAAGCCAGGGGTGGCAATGGCGATGAAACGACGTCGAATGAGCCATCTTCCACATCCGACTAGAGGTCAGCCATGAACTCAACGCAGCCCCCGAACAGAGGCGCCCGTCTGCAGGGCCTCGATCTTGCGCGTTACGTCGCTTTTGTCGGGATGGTCATCGTCAACTTCAAGATCGCCATGGGGGCTGAAGAGGGCAAGGGATTGTTGAATATGCTGACCCTGGCGCTCGAAGGGCGGGCCGCGGCCACGTTCGTGGTTCTTGCCGGAATCGGGCTGGGTCTGGCGGGCCTCAGGGGGCTGGACCGTACGATTTCCGTGACGGTCAAACGTGCGCTGTTCCTGCTGGCCGTCGGGCTGCTGAACATGACCATCTTCGATGCGGATATCCTGCACTACTACGCGTTCTACTTTCTCTTCGGGATCCTGTTGCTCGCCCTCGACAATCGGGCGCTCTTCGCGGTTCTGCTGGGGCTCAACATCGCCTTCGTGGTCATGATCTTCGTCTTCGACTATGACGCGGGCTGGAACTGGGAGGACTACTCCTATTCCGGGTTCTGGACGCCGACCGGTTTTGTCCGCAACCTGTTCTTCAACGGCTGGCATCCGGTGATCCCATGGCTGGGCTTTTTGCTGTTCGGGATCATCCTGAGCCGAATTCCGCTGGGGAATCGCACGACGCAAGTCAGGCTGATCCTGGGAGGTCTGGCGGCGTTTGGCGTCGCAGAAGGCCTCAGTGCGGTTCTGATGGCCCGGATGTCGCTGGTTGACCCGGAACTCGTCTCTCTTTTCACCACAGAACCCATACCGCCTATGCCGCTTTACATGCTGGCAGGGACCGGTGCGGCCTGTGTCGTTGTCGGGCTGTGTCTGCTGATCTCGGACAGGCTCGCCGCCTTGGGTATCCTGCGGATATGTGTTCCGGCGGGCCGTCAGACGTTGACGCTCTACATCGCGCATATCGTGATTGGCATGGGGGCGCTGGAAACCCTTGGCATGCTCGGCGGCCAAACGGTCGGTCAGGCGATCCAAGCCTCCATTCTGTTCTGCGGCGCGGCCACGG
>CAYGNB010000125.1:0-3169 GCA_964351135.1 uncultured Rhodobacterales bacterium
CTGGCGTCAAAGAGGTTCTGGGCCAGACCGGGATGTGCGTCCAGAAAACTCTCCTTGAGATAATATCCCAGCAGCGGCGTGTCGGTATCGAGGCCCAGCGCCACCCCGGCCCGTTCGACCGAAATCAATTCTCTCATCCCGGCGGCCTTCAGCTTCGCAAGGTAATGCCAGAAGTTGATTGCCCCCACATAATCGCCGCCACGGGCCGATTTGAAAATCAGCGGCGGCGCACCAAAGACCTGTTCGGTATCCGCCTTCAGATCCATGCCATATTCCTGCGCCGCATAGGCGCGCAAGATCAGCCAGGATTTGTCCAGCGGTCCGCCCGCAATCCCGATCTTGCCGCCCGCCAGATCCTTGAGGCTGCCGGCGGCGCTGTCACCGGGCACGACAAGACCGCCCACAGCTTTGGAATAGGGGATGAATACGTAATCCTTGCCAGCGGCGCGCTGACGCGCGACCCAGATCCAATCGGCCACCGCCATATCGGCCTCTCCGCCTTCAACGGCGATACGCGTCGCCCCGTTATCGGCAAACGGCCGGACATCCAGCGTGAACCCGTGCTTTTCATCCAGCCCGTGCCGCCGGATGGTTTCCAGCTCCCAGTTCACCGTGCCGATCCTGAGAACCGCGGCCCGGATTGCGGGAAGCGTGTCCGCCGACACCGCGCCTGCGACAAGGGCAAGCGCGGCACAGAGGGCTATAAACGATTTCACGGTTTCGTCCTCGTGTCAGGACATCGTCATTCCGCCTTCCGGCTGACCTCTTTGAAATCCTTGTCGAGCTTGATGTCGAACTGCTGACCGCCCTTGCAGATCACGTCGTCCAGATCGTAGCCGTCATCCTCGACCTCGATATCGTCGGGATCCATCTGGCATTCGACAGAGGTCAGGTAGGCTTCGATCTTTTCAACCGTTGCGGCGTCCACATCATCGTCGGCCAGCGCCGGAACGCCAATCAGGGCGGTTGTCGCCAATACTATGATCTTCTTCATGCTCGGTCCTTTCGTCATTGGATACTGATGGTCACGCTCTGGGATTCCCCGGTCGAACCGGGGATGCGAATCTCGTGGCTGCCGGGTTTGATCGCGATGAACGACAGTTCGGCCACGCCCGCCTTGTCGAACTCGATACTGTCGACGGCCATGGGGCGGATTTCGATCTTGTTGATAACGATCTCGTTCATCCAGATCGCCCGGAAAAACGACGGGCCTTCGATGGCCAGCTCCGCCGAGCCATCCGCAGTGATCTCCAGCTTGTAATAGGCACCCGACTGCAGCACGACATCCTCGCCCAGGGGCTGGCCCGAGGCCAGCAGCAGCTTGATGGTCTCGCCCCTGTTGCATTTTGCGAGAAGCCCGGCAAACCCGAGGTCATCGCAGAGCGGGGCGGCCGCCACCGGAGCGCCAAGCGTTGCGGCCACTGCCGCGATCATCAGTTTCTTCATTCGTCTCACTCCCAGAACTTCAGTCGATGGTCACCACGCCCCAGGGCTGCTGACCGACCTGAACCGACTTGATCGCCTTTTCCGCCGCGACGTCGATCACGGTGATGTCGTTGGAATTGCCGTTCGTGGTCAGCAGGTATGTCTCGTCCGGCGTGAAATCGAGCTGCCAGACGCGCTGCCCCACCAGGATGTAATCCAGCACCTCAAGGCTTTGCGCATCCACCACCGCGACCCGGTTGGCGGGCCCCAGCGCCACGAACAGGCGCTTGCCGTCCGACGTCACCTTGGCCCCGACAGGCTGCAGCCATTCCGGTTGCACGCCGGGCACCTCGAACCCGATCTTGCCCACAACCGTGGGCGCGCCGTCGTCGGCGATATCCATCACGGACACGGTGCCGCCGATTTCCGAGGTAACGAACAGGCGCGATCCGTCGGCCGTATATTGCGCGTAACGCGGGCGCTGATCGACCAGAACATTGTGTTTGATCTGGTAATCCTCGGTCGAGATGAAATGCGCCATATTCGTGGTTTCGGACGTGTTGACGACAAATTTCGCATCCGGGCTGATTCCCATGCCCTCGGGTTCGACGCCCACCGGAACCTCGGCCAGAACGGTGCGCGTTTCGGTGTCGGTCACAGTGACCAGATTGTCGTCCTCATTGGCGATATAGAGACGCTTGCCCGATGGTTCGAGAATGAAAAGCTCGGGGTCCGGACCAGATGGCAAACTGGGCAGTTCCTCATAGGTCGTGGTGTCGAATACCTTGACGATATTGTCGTCGGAGGCACAGACATAGAGCTTGGCGCCATCCGGGCTGACCGTGATCCCGCGCGGACGGTTGCCGCCGGGAAACTCCGTGATGACCTCCCATGTTTCGGTATCGACCACGGTGATCGTGTTGCCGCGTTCGTTGGACACAAACGCCTTGCCGGCGAAAACAGGGCCGGCGATCAGCGCGGCAAGGGCAGTGGACAGCAATATCGGTTTCATACGCATCTCCGGTTAGTCAAAGGCCGTGCAACTGGATTCCGCGCGATCGAGCCCCATCGTGTCGAGCGGCGACGTCTGGTGCAGGAAACCGTCCTGCGGGCTGACGCTGACCGTGATCGACCCGTCATACAAAAGGATCGGCTGGCGCAACTGGCCGTTCCAGTCGCGAAACGTGACCTTTTGCCCCTTGAAAGCCGCCAGTTCGAACTCATCCGACAGGGCATAATCGCGCACGCCATCGGGCTCGGCGGTACTGGCCCGCGTCACCGCCTCGCCGATCACACGCAGGGCGAGCCAGACATCGTAATCCTCGGGCCGCACATATCGCCCGGTCAGTTCTTCGAACCGGGTCTGATACTGGGTCGCGCCCCAGGCTTCGTGCGCGCCGTGGAACGTCACCGGACGCAGCCCGCCCGACCCCATCACCGGGCGCGGCGTCCAGAGGTGGTAGGACAGGTAACGCGCGAAATAATCGCTTTCATCGGCGGCAATCACGATGTCATGGTCGCGGGCGCCCTGGGTTTCCAGCGGCAGTTGGCGTTGCACCAGAACATGCCCCGAATCCGTCCGCCGCGATCCGCCGGTATCCTCGAAGGTACGGTCCTCGACGATCTTGGCGCCAAACTTGGCCGCGGCGCGGCGATAGGCATCCGCCAGCTTGACGTCATCCGGGTTCGATCCCGCCAGCAGGAACCAGTCGCCCCATTTCTTCCAGATCGCGAACTGCGCCAC
>CAYGNB010000125.1:3269-8557 GCA_964351135.1 uncultured Rhodobacterales bacterium
TGTGGCCAAGAAAGCTGCCGGTTGTGCCGTTGTCCTCGTCGGCCAGCATCGCGCCGGCGAACCCCAGATCATCGGGCCGCAGGTCGTAGCGCGAGATCGGCAACAGCGACGGATAGTCGATCCGCAGGACAGCGGCCTTCACGTCGATTGCCCAGGCGGCGGCAACGGACGCGCACCAGAAGAGTGCCGCGAAAAGCGGTATCAGGCGATTGCGCAAGATGTCCTCCCGTTGCCCGCGACAGCAATCGCGGGCCCTCCTTCATGAGCGAAACGCGCCGTGAAACGGAACCTATACTTTTGGCCCTGTTGTAAATCGAAGCCTAGCAGCTTCATCATCAAGCTCGATTCTTATTTTTTAAGAATGTGCGTATGCGATTGATCTTGCTACTGTTTCCCGTGGCATCGTGAACATGACGGGGCGTGTACGGATCAGGTTGCCGCGCGCCATCCGCCGGCGACAGACCTGCGACCTGACCCGATGCAGCGGCGGCAGATCATCTTTCGGGAGGAGGCAGAATGAAGAGACGAACATTTCTTGCGACCGCGGGGCTTGCGCTGATCCCCGCGACGGGTTGGGCACATGGTCCCACGCGGCAGAAGCTCACGCTGACGGCCGAAGTTGCGGCCCCTCCGCAAGAGGTCTGGGCCGCGATCGGGAACTTTCAGGATATGTCCTGGCATCCCGCGGTGTTTTCGAGCACGGGAAGCGGCGGCAACGAGATCGACGCGACACGGCTGCTGACGCTGGGGCAGGAAGGCGGCCCGACGATTGCCGAAATCCTCTATAAATTCAGTGACGAAAAGATGAGCTATTCCTACCGGATCACCGAGGTCGCGGTCGAGGTGCTGCCGGTGACGAACTACTCGTCGCATCTGACGGTCAAGCCCCGCGATGGCGGCGGGTCGATCGTGGAATGGCGCGGGGCCTTCTATCGCGGCTATCCCAACAACGACCCGCCGGAAGAGTTGAATGACGAGGCCGCTATCGCAGCAGTGACAGGCGTCTATCAGGCCGGGCTGGATGCTCTCGTGGACCGCTTTGGCGCGGCGGGGTCCTAGCATCGCGAGCGCCCTGGCGGCGGCCCTGATCGCCGGAGCGGCGAGCGGGGATGTCGCCTATGTGACCTGCCAGAACGGCGAAGAGCTGAGCAGGATCGATCTGGCCAGCGCCGGCGAAATCGGCCGCTGGCCCCTGCCCGGCAAGCCGGCAGGCGTTGCCATGGGCACGGCGGACGATCTGTTCACCGTTTCCCCCGACAGCAAGACGGTCCGCCGCCTGTCGGCCGAAACCGGCGAAACGCTCGCCCAGATCACGCTGGATGGCGGCCCCATCGGCGTTGCGCTGGACCCTCGGCGCGGCAGGCTGTTCGTGTCGGACTGGTACACGGCCCGCCTGTGGGTGCTGACCGGCACAACGCTGGAGATGCAGGCCGAGCTGCCCACCGGCACCTCGCCGGCCGGAATTGCGATCTCTGACGACGGGCTCTTTGTGGCCTCAGCAGACAAGGATGCCGATCAGGTTTCGGTCTTCGACGCTGACACGTTGGAACCGCTGCACCGCATTCCCGTCGGCACCCGCCCCTTCGGCCTGCGCTTTGCCCCGGACGGGCGGCTCTTTGTCGGCAATGTGGGCAGCAACGATATCAGTGTCGTCGATGCCGCTGCGGGTACGGTCCTCGCCACGGTTCCCGTGGGCGAACGACCCTATGGGGTCGCCTTTGCGCAGGGCCGCGCCTTTGTGACGAACCAGTATGCCGACACCGTCAGCGTCATCTCGCTCGCCACGTTGCAGCCCGAAGCGCTCATTGAGGTGGGCGAATACCCCGAAGGGGTCGATGCAACACCGGATGGCCGCGCGGTGGTCATCGCCAACTGGTTCGACAACACGGTCAGCATCGTGGACCCAGAGACGCTGGCCGTGGTAAATACAGTGGAAACCTGCGACGGCCCACGGGCCTTTGGCCGGTTTCTGGGAGGAGGACGACAATGAGATCTTTGTGCCTGGCCGCCGCTGTGATCGGCGCCCTTGCGTTACCGGCCTTTGCCTCGAACGAGGCCTGGGACAATGTTCGCGTGCAGCTCTACGGTGACCGGCCCCTGCTGAACGGCGACGCGCTGATCGCCATCGACGCGCCCTATCGGACGCCGGACGACGCCCGCGCGGAACTGGCGGCGCAGGTCATAGCCCCCGAGGGGCTGAACGTCGGCAAGGTGACGCTGGTACTGGACGAAAACCCGATGCCGGTCTCTGCGGTGTTCGAGCTCAAGAACCCCATGCCCAGTTTCTATTTCGACGTGACGATGCGGGTGAACGGCCCCACCCCGCTGCATATCATCGCTGAAACCACCGACGGGCGGCTCTGGGTGTCCGAAACCTTCGTAAAGACCTCGGGCCTCGGGGCCTGTTCGGCTCCTCCGGGCACGGACCCCGACCTGGCCTTGGCGACGCTGGGCCGGATGGAGGCGGAACTGGTCGGCCGCGTTCCCGCGCTGGATACGATGGCGCGAGTTTCGAACCTCGGCGCGAACCGTGCCAACAAGATGGATCTGAACATTTCACACCCGTCCCATTCGGGTATGCAGATGGACCAGATTTCACTGCTGTTCATCCCGATGCGCTATGTGGAAACGGTGGATATAGATCTGGACGGAGCAGGCTATATCGAGATGACAGGCTCGATTTCCCTGTCGGAGAACCCGCGCGTCGGCATATCGCTGCCCAATCGCACACGCGCGGTCGACGTGACCATGACGGACACCGATGGCACCGTCAGCCACCTGCACAAGAAACTGGCCGGGTTCTAGGCGCCGCCGCGCATCAATTGCCCTGCACGGCCTGTTGGCCGGGTTCGGGGGTAATCCGTTCCAGCGGATAATCCCACAGCGCCCACCCGTCAGTGCCTTCGGGGAACCAATAGACGTTGCCATACCCCCACTCGATGGCACGGCGGGCGGCATTCCAGCTCATCCAGCAGTCTTCCAGACAAAAGAACACGATCGCCCGGCCGGGGTCGCCATCCGTCGCGGTCTCGAGCCCGCGCCTGAAGTAGTCCGCCGTGACATCGGCGATGGCCCCGTACCCGACATTGGGCAACCAGATCGCGCCCGGAATGCTGTCGCGCGGCTTGTCGCGCCAGATCGTCCCTGCGGGCAGATTGGCGGGTTTTGGGGCCCGTGGCAAAACGTCGATAAAGCCCGCCGCCTTGTCTTGCCATAATGCGTGCGCCTCTTCCGGCCCGACCGTCGTTCCGCCCGCAACCCCGGCGGGCACCGGGGCACGGTAATGGTCCATACGGTAATCCGTGGGTTCGGGGGCCGTCTGGGCAATCGCGGCGGAGGCCGTCAGAAGAACCACCAACAGGGTTCGGATCATTGCGACAGCTCCAGCACCTCAGTTCCCAGATCGCTGACCAGCGGCACGCCCGCTTCGGTCAGCACCGCGTTGATCTCGTCCTGATGGCGCCGGATCAGCGAATTCAGCTTGCGCTGCCAGACCTTCTCGCCCTGCCGCACCCCCATGGTGATACGATAGAACAGCCGGGGCGGCAGCTCTTCCTTGACCAGAGGGATCACTTTCAGGTTGGGATAGTCCGCTTTGACCAGCGGCCCACCCAACGGCCCCCAGAGGATCGCGGCGTCGATCTCTCCGGATTGCAGGTCATCCAGCATGTCGATCGCGGGGCTTTCGACGCGGCGGTCGACGAAAAGGTTATAGGGCTTGGCCTGCCCGATCAGACCGTTGCGCGCCATATGCGCTGCCGGCGGCGTACCGGCGACGATCCCGATCCGGCGTCCCTGCAGTGCTGAGTCCGAGAGGGTATCGACCCCGGTCAGATCGCCGTCTTTCGGGACGATCAGCGCATAGGCAGAGGTATAGTAATGGTTGGTGTTCTGGACCAGTTCGTGCCCCTGCGCATATCCCATCACGATATCGCAGCGCTTTGCCATCAGGGTGTTCCGGATGAATCCGGTGGCCTGCGGAAACCAGACATACTGGACCGGAAGCTCCAGCTTGGCCGCGATCAGCTCGGCCAGCTTGTTCTCGTACCCCGATCCGTCCCTGGACGAGACCGGGTAGTTCGCCGGATCCGCGCAAACCCTTAGCGCATTTCGGGATACCAGATCCGAGGTTTGCGCATGACCCGTGTCCGCCCAGGACATCCACCATGCAAGGGCCAGAACAATCGCAAGACAGGCGTCAGCCCATGCACGCATCTTCGTCCTCACGGATCACATCCGATTTGGTTTCTTTCTTCGGGGGACGTCCGCGGGGGATCGCGCCCGAACCATGCGCCTTCAGATATACATAGATATCGTTGAGAAAGCACATCACGTTGGGGTTGTCGCCAAACGCGGGCATCACCGAATTCGCGGCGGCGTTGACGACCTGGCGACCGTTGGTCACGACATCGATGAAGTCGTAGTAATCCATGTCGAGCGCGGATTGCTTCAGCGCCGGTGCGTAGGTCGACCCTTCGCCATCCGGGCCATGACAGACGTGGCATTCCGCGTGATAACGACGGAAGCCCGAAAAGGTGGGCCAATCTACGGTTCCATCTTCGGCGACGTTGAAGGTCGGAATGTCATCCTCGGTGAAAGACCGACCGTCTTCGGAATACGCGACTGCCAGATTGTCAGCGGCGACAGCGACCGGAAGGCATGACAAGAGAAAGAGCGCCAACAGACGTACTGCGTGGATCATGGATATCTCGTTTGCTGTATGTGTTGCGCCGGCGCGGCCCCGAAGGACCGCGCCGGACGGTTTGCGATGGCTCAGTTCGGCAGCGAGAAGACGGTCAACTGACCGCCCAGCGCGGTATAGTCGCTGAGCGCGGCATAGCCGCCCACGGCGCCCAGACCGTCATTGGGGTTGGTCAGACCGGCCGCCAGACCGATCCCGGCCCAGCCACCGACACCCGACAGGATGCCGACATACTGCTTGCCGTCACGCTCGTAGGTCATCACGTTGCCGATGATGCCCGACGGCGTCTTGAACCTGTACAGTTCCTCGCCGGTTTCCGCATGCACGGCTTTCAGGTAGCCTTCGAGCGTCCCGTAGAACACCACGTCGCCCGCGGTTGCCAGGGCACCTGACCAGACCGAGAACTGTTCGGCGATCGACCACTTGATCTCACCGTTGACGTTGTCCCAGGCGATGAAGTTACCCATGCCACCATGGCTGTCCGGTGCCGGGTACATCGACAGGGTCGCACCCACATAGGGCTGACCTGCGGTGTAGGACACGCGGAACGGTTCGTAGTCCATGCAGACGTGGTTGGTCGGCACAT
>CAYGNB010000126.1:0-4580 GCA_964351135.1 uncultured Rhodobacterales bacterium
ACCGTCACCGCCACGCTGGTCGGGTTCGACCGGTCGCTGACGCGGGCTGCGGCGAATATGGGGGCGAACCCGGTGACGACCTTTTTCCGGGTGCAGATGCCGCTGATCCTGCCCGGCGTGATCTCGGGTGGGCTGTTTGCCTTTATCACCTCCTTCGACGAGGTGGTCGTCGTGCTGTTTGTCGGTTCGGCGGGGCAAAAGACGTTGCCCTGGCAGATGTTCACCGGCCTGCGCGAACAGATCTCGCCCACCATTCTCGCGGTGGCGACGATCCTGGTGGCAATCTCGATCGCGCTGCTGACCGTGGTGGAGATTCTGCGTCGCCGGTCAGAACGGCTGCGTGGTATGAGCCCGGGCTGATCCGCCCATCCAGAGACGGGGTTTGCGAATGAAACCAATATCGATTGTAGCGGCATTGGCTGTTTGCGCGTTCCCGGGGTCGGCGATGGCAAGCCCGGACATGGAATGCAGCGGCAGCAGCCAGGTCGAAATCGCCGCCTGTCTGGCGGAGGTCGAGGAAACCGTGGACGGGGTCGTGGCCACCACGCTGGGTTTTGCCACCGCAGCGGCAAAGGAACTGGATGAGGTCACCGGCAGGGACGTCGCGGTCAAGGCGCTGGAGGCAGGCCAGGCCGCGTGGAGCGCCTATCGCGATGCGCATTGCGAATTCGTCGGTGCGACCTACGGCGGCGGATCGGGAACGGGTATTGCCATCCGGTCCTGCCGGATCGAGCTGGGGCGCGCCCGCGCCCGCGACCTGATGGCCGCGACCCGCTAGACACGACCCGGCCGGGTCCTTACTTTGCCGCTGCCTTCTTTTCGGTCTTGGCGCAGTAATCCCAGTGTTTGCAGATCACCGACGGCGTATAGCGCTGCACGGTTTTCTTGATGAATTTTGAAATCACGCTTTTCTCGTTCTTCGGGTCCAACGTCCATTTCACGCTGCGCGCCTGCCATTGGCGGGCGACTTTCGCCTCGCAGACCATCTGCATTTCCTGATCCACGGTCTTGCAGGCGTTCATCAGGTCCTTTTCATAGGTCTTCAGATCGCGGCTGGCCTCTTCCGCCGCCTTTGCCAGATCCTTGCCGGTGTTCAGCGCGGTCTCCAGGTGCTTCAGCGACTTTTTCAGCGGCTTGGGTACCTCGCCGCCCATGGATTCGATTGCCTTGATGAATTTCTTGAGATCCTTCAGCTGAACCTCGATCTTCTTCTTGTCCTTTTCCGTAAGGCCCTTGTCAGCCATCGTTTTCTCCAATCGGATTTGCAAATAATGGCGCAAATCTAGCAGGAGTACGGGCGCGTAGAAGTCAGGTTAGCCTGACCCCGGTTGCCGGATCAGCGCAGGCTGTCCAGCAGCCGGGGCGAGGCATAGCCATCCGGCACCATGCCCGAGGCAACCTGATAGGCACGCACCGCGTCGATGGTCAGCGGGCCGATCCGGCCGTCGATCTTGACGGTGTCGAACCCTGCGCTGGTCAGCCGTTCCTGCAGTTCGATCCGTTCGTCATAGGTCAGCGCCCGGTCGCCGCGGGGCCACCCGCCGCTGATCGGCGGGCCGCCGGCGATCCGGTCGGCCAGATGACCTACTCCGATCACATAGGCGTCGGCGGTGTTGTAGCTTTCCAGCACCTCGAAATTCTTGAAGATCATGAAGGCCGCGCCATCCTTGCCCGCTGGCAGCAGCACTGACGCCGCATCGTCGCGGTTCACCTGCTTGCCATCGGGCGACAGCACGCCGAGCGTGGCCCATTCGGCGGGCGTCCTGAGGATCCGGCGATCCGCCTGCGTGTGGTCGAACCCCTCGGGCAGAGCGACCTCGACCCCCCAGGGTTGGCCGCTTACCCAGCCGTGGTTCTTCAGATAAGCGGCAGTCGAGGCCAGGGCATCGGCCGGGTCGTCGCCCCAGATGTCGCGCCGGCCGTCGCCGTCGAAATCGACCGCGTGATCGCGCCACGAGGTCGGCATGAACTGGGTATGCCCCATCGCGCCTGCCCAGCTGCCGCGCAGGTTTTCAGGGGCGACCACGCCGGATTGCAGGATGCGCAGGGCCTCGGTCAGTTGTTCCTCGAAAAATGCGCCACGACGGGAATCATAGGCCAGCGTGGCCAGCGATTGCAGCGTGCTGTCCGATCCGCGATAGCTGCCATAGGCGCTTTCGAGCCCCCAGATCGCGGCGACGATATGCCGGTCCACGCCGTATTTCGCCTCGATTGCCGCCAGCGTTTGGGCGTTCGCCGCCACCGCCTTGCGCCCGTTGGCGACCCGCGCATCCGATACGGCGGTGTCGAGGTAATCCCAGATCGTCTTGGTGAACTCCGATTGCCGGCGGTCGCGGCGGATCACCTCGGCGTCATAGCTCAGACCGGGCAGGGCGCGGTCCAGCATCGCGCTGTCGATGCCCTGTTCCTGTGCGCGGATGCGATAGGTGGAGAGCCATTCGCCAAATCCGTCGCCCGTCTGATCAGCCGTTGCCGTCGTTGTCATCACCACCTCCGGCCTTGCCACCGGGCGCGGGGATTGCGCCAGCAGCAGAGCCACCGCGTCCCCGGTCTGTGACGGGGTCCTGACGGCGGACGGTGTTGCCTGTGCGCCCGTGGCCAGCACGGCCATGGCCAATGCGATGCCGATCCGGTCATACATGGTTGCGATCCTGCTCTGTTCCTCGCCGCCATGTTACGCCAGCGTTCGATCCGGGCAAGATGTCTCGCACCCGAGCCGCTGCCGGGGCGGGTTATCGCCGCCGTTTGAGCTTGCGTTTCAGCTTGTCGGCCTTGTGCTTGCCGCGCGTGGCCTTGCGTCGCGGGCCGCTACCTCGCCGGGCCGGGCTGGGGCCGCGCGGCAGCGTCTTGTCGTCAATCGACAGCAGTTCCAGCTCCAGCCCGCCGGTCACCGGTGCCGCCTGGGCCAATCGCACGGTGACGCGCTGGCCGATGCCGATGGTCAGCCCGGTATCGGCCCCCATCAGGGTGCCGGCCTCGCGGTCGAAATGGAAATACTCGCGCCCCAGCGACCGGATCGGGATCAGCCCGTCGGCACCGGTCTCATCCAACTTTGCAAAGGCGCCGAACCGGGCGATGCCGCTGATCCGCCCGGTGAATTCGTTACCGACCCGCTCTGACAGATAGGCGGCGAGATAGCGGTCGGTGGTGTCGCGTTCGGCCATCATCGACCGGCGTTCTGTTTCCGAGATATGGGTGGCAGTGTCCTCCAGCCGGTCGATTTCGTCCGGCTGCAGCCCGTCCTTGCCCCAGCCATGGGCCGCGATCAGCGCCCGATGCACCACCAGATCGGCATAGCGCCGGATCGGAGAGGTGAAATGGGCATAATGCTGCAGCGCCAGCCCGAAATGGCCGAAATTCTCGGGGCTGTAATAGGCCTGCGTCATCGACCGCAACGTGGACATGTTGATCAGTTCGGCATCGTCGGTGCCGGCGGCGGCGTTCAGCAGCGCGTTCAGGTGCCGGGTCTGCAGAACCTGCCCCTTGGCCAGCGTCAGGCCGGCCGCCTGGGCGGTTTCGCGCAATGCGTCGAGTTTTTCCGGCGACGGTTCCTCGTGCACCCGGAACAACAGCGGGGAGCGTTTGGCGATGAGGGTTTTCGCGGCGCAGACATTGGCCAGCACCATGAATTCCTCGATCAGCCTGTGCGCATCCAGCCGGTCGCGAAAGGCAACCGACTGCACCTTGCCGTCCTCGCCCAGAACGATCCGCCGTTCGGGCAGGTCCAGATCCAGCGGCTGACGATGCTCGCGCGACCGTTTCAATGCGCCGTAAGCGGCAAAAAGCGGTTTCAGCACCGGGTCGAGCAGCGGCGCCGTGCGGTCGTTGGTGTCGCCGTCCACCGCCGCCTGCACCTCGCCGTAATGCAGCGAGGCGGCAGAGCGCATCAGCGCGCGGTGAAAATCGTGATCGATCAGTGCGCCGCCGGCGTCGATGCGCATCCGCACCGCGATGCAGGCGCGCGGGACACCTTCGTGCAGCGAACACAGATCGCCCGACAGCCGGTCAGGCAGCATCGGCACCACGCGGTCGGGGAAATAGGTGGAATTGCCACGGTTGCGCGCCTCGCGGTCCAGCGCCGATCCGGAGCGTACATAGGTGGCCACATCGGCAATCGCCACCCAGATCACATGCCCGTCGGGGTTGTTCGGGTCGTCGTCGGGCTGCGCATAGCAGGCGTCGTCGTGGTCGCGCGCATCCGCCGGGTCGATGGTGATCAGCGGCAGGTCGCGCAGGTCGGTGCGGCCCTTCAGTCCGGCGGGCTTGCAGGCGTCGGCCTCGGCAATGACCGCGTCGGGAAAGTCGTCGGGGATCCCGTGCTGGTGAATAGCGATCAGCGATACCGCCCTGGGCGCGGATGGATCGCCCAGCCGGTTGACGATCCGGGCCTTGGGCAGGCCCAGCCGGTTGCGCGGCCCGGCCTGTTCGGCCTCGACCAGTTCGCCGTCTTTCGCGCCGTGGCGGGCGGTTTCGGCCACAAGCCATTCGGTGCTGGCGGATTTTTCGATGGGTACGATACGCCCGCCCTCGGCACTCTTGCGGAACACGCCCAACACGCGTTTGGGATTGGTGCCGATGCG
>CAYGNB010000126.1:4680-8530 GCA_964351135.1 uncultured Rhodobacterales bacterium
TCGATCCGTGCCGCCCCCTTGATCCCAAAGGCCTTGGCGATGTCGCGTTTGGAGGTCAGGGTCGGGTTGGCCGCGATCCAGTCGAGGATTTCCGGCTTGGTCGGGATCCTTGTCATGTCTTCGCCCTAGCATGGGTGCGCAAGCGCGTCATGGTGAAAAGCGCCCCTGCGGGCAGGGGCGCAACCGGTTGGCTGCCGTCAGGCAAAGTAATCCCGCAGGATGCGGGTATAAATGGCCTTCAACTGGTGGATCTGGGCAATTTCGACGTTTTCATCCACCTGATGCATGGTCTTGCCCACCAGTCCGAATTCGACGACCGGGCAGTGATCCTTGACGAACCGCGCATCCGAGGTGCCGCCCGAGGTGGACAGAACCGGCACGACCCCGGTTTCCGCCTCGACCGCGGCCGCAACCAGATCCGACAACGGCCCCGGCGGGGTCAGAAAGCTTTCGCCCGAAACGGACACGTCCACCGCGATGTCGACGCCGAACGCCTGGGCCACTGCGGCGGCCTCGTCGCGCAGCCAGCCGGTCAGTGTTTCGCCGGAATGGGCGTCGTTGAACCGGATGTTGACGGTCGACCGGCACTGGGCCGGGATCACGTTACTGGCGGGGTTGCCGGTGTCGATGGTGACGATCGCGAGCGTCGAGGTGTCGAAATGATCCGTGCCGGTGTCCAGTTCGTGGCTGGCCAGCCGGTCCATCAGCCGCACCATCGCCGGCAGCGGGTTACGGGCGCGGTGGGGATAGGCGGAATGGCCCTGAACGCCGGTCACGGTGAACTGGGCGGTCAGCGATCCGCGCCGTCCGATCTTGATCATCTCGCCCATCCGGTCGGGGCAGGTCGGTTCCCCCACGAGACAGACCGACATCGCCTCGCCCGAGGCGGCCATGTGATCGAGCAGCGCGACGGTGCCATCCACCGCGTCGCCTTCCTCGTCGCCGGTGATGGCCAGGATGACGGCCCCGTCGGGTGGGGTGTCGCGCACGAAATCGACTGCCGCCGCGGCAAAGGCGGCCACGCCCGATTTCATATCCGTCGCCCCGCGCCCATAGAGCCGTCCGTCACGTTCCTCGGCGGCGAACGGGGCGGCGGTCCAGGCGGCCTCGTCACCCACCGGGACGACATCGGTATGCCCGTTGAACCCGAAACTGCGCGCATGGCCCTTGTCGCCCCAGCGCGCGAACAGGTTGCAGACCCCGCCGCGATCCACGCGCGTGCAGGCGAACCCGGCCTGTTCCAGAAAATCCTGCAGCAGCACCAGCGCGCCGCCCTCGGCGGGTGTGACCGACGGGCAGCGGATCAGATCGGCGGTCAGGCGGGCGGGGTCCGTTGCGGTCATATCGTCATTTCCTCGTGCTGGGCGTCCGAAACCGGTTTGGGCCGAAACCGGCTGGTTGCCAAGCCCGAAACCGCAGCGCGTTCAAGGTGCTATTTACCGGAATCCCTGCGTTTGACCTTGACCTATGCAGGCGACATCATGCACCGACAAATTTGCTAAGAAAAATGCGGCTGTTGGCGGGCCTTGGGGGATATGCAGAAATTATTCGGACTGATCCTTGGTATCGGGATTCTCGTGGCAACGGTGGCCGGTTCGGCCCGGGCCCAGACGCTTTCGGTTTCCACTGTAACCCGCCCGCCCTTTTCCCAGGTCGAGAACGGGGTGGATACCGGTTTTTCGATAGAGCTTCTGGCCGCGCTGTCCGAGGCGCTGGGCTGGGAAACCGAACTGAACCGGGTCGAGCTGTTTCCCGACATGCTGGCGTCGGTCCAGGAGGGCCGCGCGGACATGGCGATCGCCAACATCTCGATCACGTCGGCGCGGGAATCCGTGATGGATTTCAGCCAGCCGATTTTTGAATCCGGTTTGCAGATCATGGTCAGCAGCGACTCGGCCCGCCCGATTCCGATCTGGCGGGCCGTGCTGTCGGCCGAACTGTTCCGGGCCATCGGCATCGCCTTTGTCCTGCTGCTGGGAGGCGGGATGCTGATGTGGGTTTTCGAACGCAAGGCGCAGCCCTATTTCGACCGGCCATCGCGCGAGGCCTGGTTCCCGTCCTTCTGGTGGGCGCTCAACCTGGTCGTCAACGGCGGGTTCGAGGAACGGATGCCGCGCACGCTGATGGGGCGGCTGCTGGGCGTTGTGCTGGTGGTGTCGTCGCTGTTCATCGTGTCGGTTTTCGTGGCGCGGATTTCATCGGTGATGACGGTCGAGGCGATCAGCGGGTCGGTCAATTCGGTCAACGATCTTTATGGCAAACAGGTTGCGACGATCCGGGATTCGACCGCCTCGGGTTTCCTGCAACGTCGCGAGATCGGTTTCGACGATTACGAAACGCTGGATGAGCTGTTGGCCGATTTCGAGGCGGGCAAGATCGACGCCGTCGTGTTCGACGCGCCGGTCCTGTCCTATTACGTGACCCATGACGGGGCGGGGCGGGCCAACATGGTCGGGCCGGTGTTCCGGCGCGAGAATTACGGCATCCTGTTTCCGACCGGCAGCCCGCTGGTCGAGGATGTCAACAGGGCGCTGCTGGCGCTGCGCGAAAACGGCACCTATGACGAAATCTATCGCAAGTGGTTCGGCCGCGTGAACTAATCCGCGTCAGCGGCTGTGTCGGCATCTCCGAAGAACGGGGTCACCTGCGCCACGATCACCGCATTTTCCGCCAGCGCCCGGTCCATCAGCGCGCGTTCCTCGTCGCCGATGTCGTGACCGGCCGCTTCGCGTTCGGCCAGCGTGCCATAGCCGGTGACGTCGAGCGGCGCGGTGTCGGCCTGTTTCAGGATCGCCACGGTTTCGCGCACGGCCTCGGCTTCGTCCACGCCCGAGGCGTAGCACATCAGCGCCGCGCCGGTGGCGTCAGCGGGCAGCCCGTCGCCGTCCTTGCGGCCGATCTGCACCAGCAGGGTGAACACCTGCTGGCGCGATGGTTTTCTGGGTTTGCGATCAGTCACGCAGAAGCTCGTTGATACCGGTTTTCGACCGGGTTCTTTCGTCGACGCGCTTTACGATCACCGCGCAGTAGAGGCTGATGTTGTTCTTTGTCGGCATGGACCCCGCGACCACCACCGAATAGGGCGGCACTTCGCCATACATGACCTCGCCGGTTTCGCGGTCCACGATCTTGGTGGACTGACCGATGAACACGCCCATGCCCAGAACCGAGCCTTCGCGGATAATGCAGCCCTCGACGACTTCGGAGCGCGCCCCGATGAAACAGTTATCCTCGATGATGGTCGGGCCGGCCTGCATCGGCTCCAGCACGCCGCCGATGCCGACGCCGCCCGAGAGATGCACGTTCTTGCCGATCTGCGCGCAGGATCCGACCGTGGCCCAGGTGTCGACCATGGTGCCTTCGTCCACATGGGCGCCGAGATTGACGAATGACGGCATCAGCACCACGCCCGGCGCGATATAGGCCGATTTGCGCACCACGCAGTTGGGCACCGCGCGAAAGCCTGCGGCCTGCCACTGGTTTTCGCCCCAGCCGGCGAATTTGCTGTCCACCTTGTCCCACCAGCCGCCGGCCTGCGGGCCGCCAGCGTGGATTTCCATGTCCTTCAGCCGGAACCCCAGCAGCACGGCCTTCTTGGCCCACTGGTTGACGTGCCATTGCCCGTCGGCCTGACGTTCCGCAACCCGCAGTTTGCCGCTGTCGAGTGCATTGAGCGTGTCCTCGATCGCCTCGCGCGCCTCGCCGGTGGTGGCGGGGCTGATCGTGTCGCGGGCGTCCCATGCCGCTTCGATGGCGGTTTCAAGCTGGGCGTTCGACATGGGGTTTCCCTTCCTGCAATTGCGGCTGTTCCGGTCGCCTATAGACCGGGAGAGGCAGACGCGCAACGCGC
>CAYGNB010000127.1:0-8523 GCA_964351135.1 uncultured Rhodobacterales bacterium
GAACCTGCGCGGCGCCGACATCGCTCACAACCCGGTGGCCCACGGGTTCGCCGTGTTGCATGACGATGGCACCGTGGCGCTGTTCATGGAGGCGGCCAAATTCGACGGATTGGGTGGCCACCTCGGTGCGGCGGTAACCCGCCACGACCCGTCCGCCTTTCTCTCAACCCTTGAAACACTGCAGGGGCCGGTGCGGATCGACCGGCAAGCGACACCGCAGATCGTCGCCGACCGGCTGGGGGAAAGCGCCGTTTTCGGCGACGATCCCTGCGCCTTGCCCAAGGCGCGCAAGAACGAGGCGGAAATCGCCGGCGCGGCGGCGGCGCATCTGCGTGACGGGGCGGCGATGGTCGAGTTCCTCGCCTGGCTCGACGCGCAGCCGCCGGGCAGTGTGACCGAAACGCAGGTGGTCACGCGGCTGGAACAGGAACGCCGCCGCGACAACGCGCTGCGCGACATCAGTTTCGAAACCATCGCGGGCACCGGGCCGAACGGCGCGGTGATCCACTATCGCGTGACCGAAAACACCGACAGCGTGCTGACGGACGGCCATCTGCTGGTGCTCGACAGCGGCGGGCAGTATCTGGACGGCACCACCGACATCACCCGCACTATCGCCATCGGCACACCGGGCGACGAGGAACGCGCCGCCTTTACCCGCGTGTTGCAGGGCATGATCGCCATGTCCCGGCTGCGCTGGCCCAAGGGACTGGCCGGGCGCGACATCGAGGCGGTCGGCCGGGTGCCGCTGTGGCTGGCCGGGCAGGATTTCAATCACGGGCTGGGTCACGGCGTCGGCGCCTATCTGAGCGTGCACGAGGGTCCGCAGCGGCTGAGCCGTCTGAGCCATGTGCCGCTGGAACCCGGCATGATCCTGTCGAACGAACCCGGATATTATCGCGAAGGCGCCTTTGGCATCCGTATCGAAAACCTGCTGGTGGCGCAGGAGGCCCCACCCCTGCCCGGCGGCGACGCAGAGCGCGACATGCTGGACTGGCGCACGCTGACCTTCGTTCCGATCGACCGCCGGCTGATCGTCGCCGACGCGCTGACGGTGGCCGAACGCGACTGGCTGAACGCCTATCACCGCGAAGTTGCGGAATTGATCGGTCCGCGGGTGGGCAAGCCCGCACAAATCTGGTTGGATGCCGCCACGATGCCAATCTGAGGTTCAGCGGGGGAATCGGGCAATGGCCGGCAGTCACATCAGAATCAGGCGCGCACCCGGAAAATGGGTGGTGCGCACAGGCGGCGCGGTACTGGGCGAAAGCGAAGCGGCACTGGAACTGAGCGAAGGCGATTACCCTCCGGTGATCTATTTCCCGCGCGACGATATCGCGATGGCCTTTCTCGACCGGTCCGACAAAACCACCCATTGCCCGCACAAGGGCGATGCCAGTTACTTCACCATCGTCACGCGATCCGAACGGATCGAGGACGCGGTCTGGAGCTATGAAACCCCGCTGGAAGCGATGGACCGTATCGCGGGTCATCTGGCGTTTCGCACCAGCGACAAGGTGACGGTCGAACAGCTCTGACGGCGCGGCGCGTCAGGAATGTTCCTCGGCGGCGGTTGCGGCCAGCGCGCGATTATAGGCCTTCAGCACATCCACGTGGTAGAGCGTGCCGCACCACACCGGTTCGCCGTCGGTGTCCTCACGTATGACCGGCAGGAACACGAGATCCTCGCGTTCGAACATCGGCATTGCCGCCTCAAGCGTGGCGCCGGACGAAACACAGGTCCCGTTGGCAATCATCTCGGCACAGATTTCCGGGTCGGGCGAACGCGGATCGTCCAGCGGCCGCATCACCGACGAGGCGCGGAACATCGCCAGCAAATAGGCCTGCGGCCCCGCCGCGACACGGGCTCCCTTGCGTTCGAGCTGGGTCAGGAAGAACGACCGATCCACCAGCCGCGAGGCCAGCGCGGTCGACAGCGACACCGCAACCATCACCGCCAGGCCGGTCTGCCAGTCTCCGGTCAGTTCGAACACGATCAGCGTGGTCGAAATCGGGGCCCCCAGCACCGCCGCCGCCACCGCGCCCATACCCGCAAAGGCATAAAGCGTATGAGACCCCGACATGTCGGGAACCAGCCCGGTGGCAATCCAGCCAAAGGCCAGCCCGGTCAGCGCACCGACCATCAGCGACGGTGAAAACACGCCCCCGCCCATCCGGCCCCCGAAGGTGACCGCAACCGCCGCGGTCTTGAACACCGCGAACAGCACCGCCTGCCCCAGCAACAACTGCCCGGCCAGCGCGAGATAGGTGGTTTCATAACCGACGCCGATGATGTGCGGATACCAGATCGCCAACCCTCCCAGCAGCGCCCCGGCCAGCGCCGGGCGCAGCCAGCCCGGCAGGCCGATCCGTTCCTGTACGTAATTGCCCACATCCTCGGCCAGAAAGATCGCGCGCATCAGAATCGCCGCCACTACGCCGCAGATCAGGCCTAGAATCAGAAAGGCAGGCAGTTCGACATAGAATTGCAGGGCGCCGGGCGAGGTCAGCAGGAACTCGGGCAGCGGACCGAAGGTCATCCGGGTGATCACGGTCCCGGCCACGGCGGCGATGACGATGGGCGCAAAGGCATGCACCGCGAAGTGGCGCAGCACCACCTCGAGCGCGAACAGCGCCCCGGCGATGGGCGCGTTGAAGCTGGCCGACACGGCGGCGGCCACCGCACAGCCCAGCAGGTCGCGCCCGGTTACGCCGTCTGCATTGATACGGCGGCAGACCCAGGTGGAAACGACACCGGCGAGATGCACCACCGGCCCCTCGCGCCCGGACGACCCGCCCGAACTCAGCGTGATCAGCGACGCCAGCGCCGAGGCCAGCCCGGCGCGGGTTTCCACCCGCCCGTTGTTCATCGCCGCGCCTTCGATCACATCGGCAACCGCCCGCACCCGCCCGTCGGGCGTGAACCGGTGCAGGATCAGCCCCACCGCCAATCCGCCGAGGATGGGCAGGATCAGGATCAGGAACCAGGGCTGGTTTTCGACATAGGAATGCAGGCGATGCGTGTCCGGGGTGCCGTACAGCGTCGATTGCAGCCAGTTGATACCCGCCCTGAAACCCAGCGCCGCAAAGCCCGCCGCGATGCCGATGACCAGCGCGATGAACCAGAACTGCACCTTGCCCGGCCCGCGGTGCCGCAGCACCCGCCAACCATGCCCACAGGCCTCGCTGGCCTGATGCAATTGATTGCCAAGGAATGTACGCGGCGGATCGGCCATCTCGCTCTCTCACTGGATGACCCGTCCTGCATACGCGTTGGTGCCGGACGGGAAAAGGGATCGCGGGGCAATGGGTTCGCGGGTGTGGCCCGCGGGCCGTGTCAGCCGTCCAGCAGGGCGCGGGCGGCGGCGCGAGCCTCGTCCGTAATACTGTCACCGGCCAGCATCCGGGCGATTTCATCGACCCTTCCGGCATCGCCCAGCGACGCCACCGTGGACAGCGTGACACCGTCCGCAACCTGCTTGGCCACACGCCAGTGATGCGCCGCGCGAGCCGCTACCTGTGGCGAATGGGTGACCACCAGAACCTGCCCGTCCGCCGCCAGCGCCGCCAACCGGCGGCCGACCGCGTCAGCCGTGGCGCCGCCGACGCCACGGTCGATTTCGTCAAAGATCATCGTTACCGACCCACCCTGCCCCGCCAGGCAGACCTTCAGCGCCAGCAGGAACCGGCTGAGTTCGCCGCCCGAGGCGATGCGATCCAGCGGCCCGGCGGGCGCGCCGGGATTGGTGGCCACGGTAAAGGCAACCGCATCGCGTCCGTCCGGCCCCGGCTCGGCCCGCGAGATCAGCGTGCTGAACTGCGCCCGGTCGAGCTTGAGCGGCGCAAGCTCGACCGCGACCGCCGCATCCAGCGCTTTGGCCGCCGCTGCCCGTGCCATACCCAGCGATGCAGCCGCCGCGTCATAGGCCGATTGCGCCGCTTCCTCGGCCGCGGCCAGATCGGCCAGCCCGGATACGCCGGCATCGAGTGCAGACAGCCGATCACGCAGGGTATCGGCGAACCCGCCCAGATCATCGGGCACGACATCATGCTTGCGCGCCAGCGCCCGGATCGCGAACAGCCGTTCCTCGGCGGCTTCCAGTTCGCTCGGGTCGAACCGCATCGTTTCCAGCGCGCGATCCACGCCGGACTGCGCTTCGCCCAGTTCGATCATCGCCCGGTTCAGCGCCGCCAGCGGCGCCTCCAGCGCCTCATCCGCATCGGCGGTCACCCCGTCGAGCCAGCGCATCGCCTCGCTCATTGCGCCTTCGGCCCCGTCGGTCCCCAGCAACGCGGCGGCGCGCACCACATCGTCACGGATCCGTTCGGCCGCCTGCATGGCGCGGCGGCGGCTGTCCAGATCGGCATCCTCGCCCGGTTGCGGGTCGAGCCGGTCCAGTTCCTCCACCGCGTGACGCAAGAATTCCTCTTCGGCACGCAGCGCGTCGAGCCGGGACTGCGCCGCATCTCGCGCCTGCGCCGCCTCGCGCTGCGCCACCCATGCGGCGCGGGTCTCCGCGCGTGCGGGTTCGAGCCCGCCATAGGCGTCCAGCAGCGCCCGGTGGCCACGGGGGTTCAACAGGCCGCGATCGTCCTGCTGCCCGTGCAGTTCCACCAACGTCTCCGCCAGCGCCCGCAGCACCTCGCCCGACACGCGCCGGTCGTTGACAAAGGACGACCGCCGCCCGTCCACCGGTTTCACGCAGCGCAGGATCAGCTCTTCGCCGCCGGGCAACCCGGCCTCGTCCAGTATCGCCTGCGCCGGATGATCGGGCTCCAGTTCGAACAGCGCGACCACTTCACCACGATCGGCGCCGCGCCGCACGATATCGGCGCGCCCCTTCCAGCCCAAAACGAAACCCAGCGAATCGAGAAGGATCGACTTGCCCGCACCGGTTTCACCGGTCAGCACGTTCAGCCCCGGCCGGAAATCGAGCTCCAGCCGGTCGATAAGCAGCATGTCGCGAATTTCAAGCCTGCGCAGCATCCGCATGCCCCGTAGGGTGGGGTTTCACCCCACCGCCCCCTAGAGCCATTCCCCCTTGAGCGACTGGCGGTAAATCTGGCTCAGCCAGTTGTTGCCGCGCGCTTTCAGTTTCAGCCCGCGCGAGGTCAGCAGCTTGTAGCTGTCCTGATACCATTCCGACGACTGGTAGTTATAGCCGAGAATGGCGCCTGCCGTCTGCGCTTCGTCATAGAGCCCGAGCGACATATAGGCCTCGACCAGCCGGTGCAGCGCCTCGGCGGTGTGGGTCGTGGTCTGGAAATCCTCGACCACCACGCGGAACCGGTTGATGGCGGCGGTGAAATGGCCGCGACGCAGGTAATAGCGCCCGATCTCCATTTCCTTGCCCGCCAGATGGTCATAGGCCAGATCGAATTTCAGGATCGCCGAATTGGCGTATTCGCTGTCGGGATAGACCTCGATCACGGTGCGCAACGCCTGCAGCGCCTGAAAGGTCAGCCCCTGATCGCGGCCGACCTCGTCGATCTGGTCGTAATAGCTCAGCGCCAGGAGATATTGCGCATAGGCCGCGTCTTCGTCGGTCGGGTAGAAGTCGATATATCGCTGCGCGGCGGCGCGGCTGTTTTCGTAGTCGGTGGCCTGATGATAGGAATAGGCCTGCATGATCAGCGATTGCTTGGCCCAGTCCGAATAGGGATAGAGCCGCTCGACCTCGGAGAAGTAATAGGCCGCCTCGTCGCTCTTGCCGCGGGCCAGTTCGTATTCGCCCCGTTCATAGATCTGGTCGGGGGTGAAGGTTTCGAGATTCAGCTCCCGCGTGACGTTGGAGTTCTTGCCGGAGCAGGCGGCAAGGAACACCGGCAGAATCGCGATCAGAAGCGCCGCGCCGATGCCGCCGAACCGGTTGACTTTACCGCCCTTCATACTCGACTTACCCCGTAAATGCGCCGGGTCTGCACCCGGTTTGCGGCCCGGTCTAGCACATTCGTTTCCGGTGCAAAACGCTTTAACGACAGTGATGCGCGCCGTTGTCGCGGAGGCCGAAACGCACGAACGGCGCGGAATGTCACCGCGCCGTTCGGCTTGGGAATCATCGTCACCGCCCGTCAGGCGACCTGCGGGATCTCGGCCCAGGCCAGGCCAGCGCCAGGCAGGCGGGCGGCGGTGTCCGCGTCGCACACCACGAGGCGCGCCGCGCCCGGCGTGTCGAACAGCGTCCGCAGCAGTGTGTTGGTCAGCGAATGACCGGCGCGTTCACCCACGTAACGGCCCAGGATCGGCCCGCCGGCCAGCGCCAGATCGCCCAGCGCGTCCAGCATCTTGTGGCGCACGGCTTCGTCCGCGTGGCGGAACCCGCCCGGCGACAGCACATCGTCGCCATCGACCACCACCGCGTTGTCCAGCGTGCCGCCCAGGGCCAGGCCCTGATCGTGCATCGCGTCCACATCCGCCTTGCGGCAGAAGGTGCGGCTGTCGCACAGCTCACGAGCAAAGGTGCCGTTGCACATGTTCAGCGATTTCGACTGCCGACCGATCGCCGCGTCGTCAAAGTCGATATGAAACTCGATCACGAAATCCTGCGAGGGCAGCAGTGTCGCCCGGGCGCCGTCCTTTTCGACCGTGACCGGCTTGAGGATCTCGACCGCGACGACCGGCGCATCGAGCCGACGCAATCCCCGCGCCATGATACCGCGCACGAAGGGGGCCGACGAACCATCGAGAATCGGCACCTCGGGTCCGTCGATTTCGACCAGCGCGTTATGCACACCGCACCCGGCCAGCGCCGCCATCACATGTTCGACCGTGGAAACGGAAACACCGGCCTCGTTGATCAGCCGCGTGCAGAGCGGCGACCGTTCGACAAAATCCCACTGCGCGGGAATCATCGCGTTGCCGATGCGGATATCGGTCCGGCGGAACCAGATCCCGTGACCGGCGGCAGCCGGACGCAACACCAGCTTCGCAGGCGCGCCGCTATGCAGGCCGACACCTTCGAAGACAACCGGGGCTTTAAGCGTGTTCTGCACGGGGCAACCTCGCATGACGGGACCGGTCAGCTACCGGCTCGCCACCGAGGTAGTCGAGGTATCGCAACTCCTCAACTCAATCTTTGCAACCAAATGAAACATCCCTGTAACAATCGGGCAAGACACCGCGCACCACCCCATAATACGCTGATCTATAAACAAAAACGGCCGCCATTGGCGGCCGTTCGGTATCGCATTTGTGACCGGTTCAGTTGGCCTGACGGCGCAAGAAAGCCGGGATTTCGATGCGGTCCTGTTCCGCGTCGCCACGGGCCTGATCGGGTGCCGTAGCGTCACCTCCGTGCATGGGCGGCTGTGCCCGTTCGGCCGGGGTATCGGCGGCATGACCCGTCATCCGATTGATCAGCGAATTGATCCCGAACCGCTGGCGATCTCCGTGCTGGGCCGCGTCAGCGGCTTCGGCCAGCCCCGCGCGGGCGGCGGCGGGTTGTTGCTGTTCATGGCCCGGCGGCACCTTGTTTACGGCGCGATGCAAACGTTCCATAACGGCCGGGGAAATCCCTGAATGACTGTCATCCGCGACGGCTGCCGGTTGCGGCACCGGCTCGGGACGCGGCGGGCGGACCGCTTCGTCGCGGCCTGCGGTCATCGGATCGAACACATCGGAGGCCGGGGCATCGGCCACCTTGTCGAACAGGCCCGGCTCTTCGGCGGCGGACGCAGGGGCCGGCTCAGGCGCAACCTCGGCAACCACTTCACGCGCGGCAGGGGCGGGAGCGGGTCTCTCGGGGGCCGGTGCCGCGGCCGCCGGCTGCTGTTCCGGTTCCGGCGTCGCTGTTTCGGTGGCCAACGGCGCCCTGAGCGGGCGGCGCGGAACGGGGGTGTTCAACAGTTCCTCGCTGGCGTCGATGCCCGTGGCCACGACGCTGACGCGCATCGCACCTTCCATCGCGGTGTCCAGGGTGCTGCCGACGATGATGTTGGCATCCGGGTCGACCTGTTCGCGGATGCAGTTCGCAGCCTCGTCCAGTTCGAACAGGGTCAGATCGTGACCGCCGGTGATGTTGATCAGGACACCCTTGGCGCCTTTCAGGCTGATTTCGTCCAGCAGCGGGTTGGCGATCGCCTTTTCCGCGGCTTCCTTGGCGCGGTCTTCGCCATTGGATTCGCCGGTGCCCATCATCGCCTTGCCCATCTCGTCCATCACCGCGCGCACGTCGGCAAAGTCGAGGTTGATCAGGCCCGGCCGCACCATCAGGTCGGTCACGCCCTTGACGCCCTGATAGAGAACGTCATCGGCCATCGAGAAGGCTTCGGTAAACGTGGTTTTCTCGTTCGCCAGACGGAACAGGTTCTGGTTCGGGATGATGATCAGCGTGTCGACCACCTTCTGCAGGCTGTCGACCCCATCCTCGGCCTGCCGCATCCGTTTGGCGCCCTCGAACTGGAACGGCTTGGTGACAACACCCACGGTCAGCACACCCAATTCGCGCGCGGCCTGCGCGATGATCGGTGCGGCGCCGGTACCGGTGCCACCGCCCATGCCGGCGGTGATGAAACACATATGCG
>CAYGNB010000128.1:0-8462 GCA_964351135.1 uncultured Rhodobacterales bacterium
TCGCCGCTTTTGAGAACGCGAACCTTGTCGCCGACCGTCACCTCGAGTTCGCCGGAGATCACGATGCCGCCTTCACTGGCGGGGTGGGAAATCATGTCGTCCCCGGTGTCGGCGCCCGGTTCGTAGGTTTCGTGCAGGATCTGAAGCCCATGTTCGCGGGCATTGCCGACCTGCCTGAGCGCCATGCGACCGATGGTTTCGATCCGGTCGGAATAGATGCGCGAGGTCAGGTCCTTGAGCTGGTCCGGGGTGAAGAACACCTCACCCGCTTGATTCGACTCGGGCTCAAAAAACTCTGACATCGTGACCTCAAGGCCGCCTAGAATCTTGCGCAAGGTTGCAACGGATGGGCTGCTGCGGTTGGTTTCGACCATCGAAATCTGGCCATGGGGAACCGCTGCCGCTTCGGCCAGCTGCCGTTGAGAAAATCCTTTGTTTAAACGGAGTTCGCGCAATCTGGCGCCGACGTCGAAATCGGTCATCCGGTATCCTTTCCCGCCTTTTCACCAGAAAATTTAGATCAAGCGCTTGGGGAATAAAAGAATTGAAACGCTTTAAATATTGATCTATCGACGCTCAACATTCACCAAACGGCAGGGGCGGAAATGTCGCGCACCAAGGATATGAAAGAACGCCGCGCAGCAGCTGTGGCACAGGGTGTCGCCACCCGCGGGATCTATGCAGCAAGGGCTGAAAACGCCGAGCTGTGGGATGTGGATGGCAAGCGCTATATCGACTTTGCCGCCGGAATCGCTGTTAACAATACTGGACACCGGCACCCCAGATTGATGGCAGCCGTGGCCCGGCAGGCCGACGCCTTTACCCATACCTGTTTCCATGTGGCGCCCTACGAGGGGTACCTCCGCCTGGCCGAACGGCTGAATGCCGCCACGCCGGGCGATTTCGCCAAGAAGTCGATGCTGGTCACGACCGGGGCCGAGGCGGTGGAAAACGCGGTCAAGATGGCCCGCGCCTATACCGGCCGCTCGGGCGTGATCGCCTTTTCCGGCGCGTTTCACGGCCGGACCCTGATGGGCATGGCGCTGTGTGGCAAGGTGCAGCCCTACAAGCGATCCTTTGGCGCGATGCCGCCCGAGGTTTACCACGCCGTCTTTCCCAATGCCTATCACGGGGTGACACCCGGGATGAGCCTGGCGCAGCTGGACCAGCTGTTCAAATCGACGATCGACCCCGAACGCGTGGCCGCGATCATCATCGAGCCGGTTCAAGGCGAGGGCGGGTTCAACGTCGCACCTCCCGAGTTCCTGCGCGGGTTGCGGGCGGTCTGCGACACCCATGGCATCGTGTTGATCGCCGACGAGGTGCAGGCGGGCATGGCGCGGACCGGGCGGCTGTTCGCGATGGAACACGCGGGCGTGGCCGCCGATCTGGTGACCATGGCCAAGGGTCTGGCCGGGGGGTTCCCGCTGTCTGCTGTGACCGGGCGGGCCGAGATAGTCGACGCGGCACCGGTGGGCGGTATCGGCGGCACCTATGCCGGTAACCCGCTGGCCGTTGCGGCGGCCAATGCCGTACTGGACGTGATCGAGGACGAAGACCTTTGTGCCCGCGCCATCGATATCGGTGACACCATACTTGCCCGGCTGGTGAGCATTGCGGCGCGGCAGGGGATGGAGGCCATCGGCGACGTGCGCGGATTGGGGGCGATGGTGGCGTTCGAGCTGGCCACCGACCGTGCAACGCGCGCGCCCGACGCGGCCCTGACCCAGGCCATCGTCGCCGAGGCCGAGGCCCGCGGGCTGATCATCCTGCCCTGCGGCACCTATGGCAACGTGGTGCGCCTGTTGCCGCCGCTGACCACCCCGGCCAACCACCTGGGCGAGGGGCTGGATATCCTGGAGGCCGCGCTGGAAGCGGCGATCACGCGCATGGCCGACGCGGCCTGACAGGCCATCCTGACCGGCCATCCTGTCCGGAGGACTGGAGATGAAGATGAACCTCGTTGCCGGGGAATGGATCGGTGCGGCCGACACCTCGGAAAACCGCAATCCCGCCGACCGGGCCGACCTGATCGGGCATTATGCCCACGGTTCGGTCGAGACGGTCGACGCCGCGGTCAGTGCGGCGCGCGCGGCGCTGGACGGGTGGGGCAGTTCCTCGCCGCAGGTTCGCGCGGACTTGTTGGAAAAGGTGGCGCAGGCCCTGTTCGACCGGGCCGGCGAAATCGGCAGGCTCCTGGCCCGGGAAGAGGGCAAGACGCTGGCCGAGGCCACGGGGGAAACCGTTCGCGCCGCCCAGATTTTCCGCTTCTTCGCGGGCGAGGCGCTGAGGATCGGCGGCGACGCGGTCACGTCGGTCAGGCCGGGTGTGGCCATCGAGGTGACGCGTGAACCGGTCGGCGTGGTCGGGTTGATCACGCCATGGAACTTTCCCATCGCCATCCCCGCCTGGAAGGTCGCGCCGGCGCTGGCCTATGGCAATACGGTGGTGCTAAAGCCTGCCGACCTGACGCCGGGATGCGCCCATGTTCTGGCGGAAATCCTGCTGGGCGCGGGCGTGCCGGCGGGCGTGTTCAACCTTGTGATGGGGCGCGGATCGGTCGTGGGTGATGCGTTGGTGAAACATCCGGGCGTTGACGCGATTTCGTTCACCGGATCGGTGCCGGTGGGGCGCGCGCTGGCCGTTGAGGCCGCGCAGGGCCTGAAGAAGGTACAGCTTGAAATGGGCGGGAAGAACCCGATGGTGGTTCTGAACGATGCCGATCTCGACCTTGCGGTCGAGGCCTGCCTGAACGGCGCGTTCTACTCGACCGGCCAGCGCTGTACCGCGTCGTCCCGGCTGATCGTCGAAGCCGGGATTCACGATGCCTTTGTCGCGCGGCTGAGCAAGGCCGCGAAGGCGCTGAAGGTGGGCAATCCGCTGGATCAGGCCACGCAGGTCGGGCCGGTGGTATCCGAGGCTCAATTGCGCTCGAATCTTGGTTATGTCGCGCTGGCCCGCGAAGAAGGCTGCGAGGTGATCGGCGGCACGCGACTGAACGGCGAAACCGAAGGGTTCTTTCAGCGCCCGGCGATGTTCCTGGGGGCCAGGAACGACATGCGGGTCAGCCGCGAGGAAATCTTTGGTCCCTGCGCCAGCGTGATCAAGGTGGATGATTTCGACGAGGCGCTGGCGGTGGCGAACGACACCGAGTTCGGCCTGAGCGCGGGCATTTGCACCGCAAGCCTGAAACATGCGCGCGCCTTCCGGCGGCGCGCGGCGGCAGGCATGGTGATGGTGAACCTGCCGACGGCGGGGGTGGATTACCATGTGCCCTTTGGCGGGCGCAAAGGGTCGTCCTATGGCCAGCGCGAACAAGGGCGTTATGCCGCCGAGTTTTATACCGCCGTCAAGACGGCCTATGAATTCGCGGGGTGACGGGATGCCTGGCACGGCCATTCTTGCGATCAATCCGGGCACGACCACGACGCGCTGCGCGCTTTACGCGCCGCAGGGACCCACGGTTGCGCTTCTGGCAGAAGAAACGCTCGACCATTGCGAAGCCGAGATGGCGCAGTTTCCGACCATCGCCGCCCAGCTTGATTACCGGGCCGCGCATGTGAGCACCTTTCTGGCGGATCACTTGGCAGGGCGAAACCTGGTGGCCTGTGCCGGGCGCGGCGGCATGCTGACCCCGGTGCCGGCCGGGGTGATCGCGGTCAATGACGCGCTGGTCCGCTTCGCACTGGAAACGCCGGTCTATCACCATGCCAGCAACCTGGGCGCGCCGCTGGCCCATCGGATCGCCGCAACGCATGCGGTGCCAGCCTTTATCGTCGACCCGGTCAGCGTGGACGAATTCACGCCGGTGGCACGGGTCTCGGGGTTTGCTGACATTCCGCGATTTTCCTTCGTGCATGCGCTGAATATCCGGGCCTGTGGCCGACGGTTGGCAGCCGAGCTGGGCAAACCGTTTGAAGAGCTAAAGGCCGTGGTGGCGCATCTTGGCGCGGGGTTCTCGATTGCCGCCCTCTCGGGCGGGCGCATTGTGGACAATTCGAACCGCATGGAATGCGCGCCCTTCACACCCGAACGCGTCGGCGGTGTGCCGCCTTTGCCACTGATCGAGCTTTGCTACTCGGGCCGCTACACACGCGAGGAGCTGCTGAAGCGGCTCTATGGCGAGGGCGGCGTGTTCGGCCTTCTGGGCACCAAGGACATCCGCCGGGTCGAGTCGATGATCGCCGAAGGCGACGCAGCCGCGGAGCTGGTATTCGAGGCGATGCTCTATCAGGTGGCCAAGGCCGTGGGCGCCATGGCGACGGTCTCGGATTTCGCGCTGGACGGGATCGTTCTGACCGGGGGGCTGGCCAACAGCGCCCAGGTGCGCGGTTATCTTCAGGACAAACTGGTACGGCTGGCGCCGCTGCATGTCTATCCGGGCAGCGACGAATGCCTGGCGCTGGCGCAAGGCGCGGCCCGGGTTCTGAACGGGTCGGAACAGGCGATGCCATGGCCCATTGCGCAAGACCGGCAGGTGGCGTGATGGCGGTGCGGTCCTTTTCCGACTTGCGGGTCCGCGCGCTGGAAGGCGCGCCATTGCGCCCGGTGGTTGCGGGCGGCGAGGCGCCCGAGGTGATGGCCGCCCTGGCCGAGATGCTGGACAGCGGGCTGATCAGCGGCGCGACCGTGATCGGCAGCCCCGAGACGGTCGCGGCACTGGCCGCGCCGGAGCTGCGCCGGGCCATCGACATTCTGCCCGCAACCGGCGCGCAGGACTGCGCGCGCATGGCGGTGGCGGCGATCCGCGCCGGGCGCGGCAATGTGCTGATGAAGGGGCATGTCGACAGCGGCAGTTATCTGCGTGCGGTGGTTGACCGGGACACGGGCCTGCGCGCGGGTGATGTCCTGTCGAATGTCACGGTGGCGGAAATGCCGTCGATGGGACGGCTGATCGCGGCCACCGATAACGGGATCGTGCCGCACCCGACGCTGGCGCAAAAGCGGCAGATCGTCGGCAACACCGCCGCGCTGTTCCGGGGGCTGGGGATCGCCCCCGTCAAGGTGGCCGCCGTTTGCGCGACCGAGAAGGTCAGTGACGCCATCCCGGCCACGCGCGACGCCGAGGAGTTGGCCCGCGATGGCCTGGCCGGGTTCGAGATTGGCGGGCCGATGGGATACGACGTGGCAGTTTCGCCCGCGGCGGCGGCGGTCAAGGGATTGCAGGACATGCCCGCCGCAGGCGATGCCGATCTATTGCTCTTTCCCTCGATCGACGCGGCGAACGCCGTGGCCAAGGCGTGGAAGTTTCATGGTGAGGCCGACACCGGCTCGATCGTTCTCGGGGCGAATGTTCCGGTTCTGCTGAATTCACGCTCTGATTCCGCTGCGCGGCGGGTCAAAGCGCTGCTACTGGCTGGCGCAGTGCTTCGCCCGTGCCTGAAGGATGCCGGGTCTGGCCAACCTCTGGGCCGAAGCACTGCGCTGGAACTCTGACGGCGTGATTCCGAACTTCGATTTGAACAGCCGCGAGAACTGGGCCTGATCGGCAAAGCCGAAACGATAGGAGACCTCAGAAATCGGCAGGTCGCGTGAGGCCTGGAGCCGGTCGCGCGCCGCCACCAGCCGCAGATCGCGGATCTGCTGGCTGACGGTGCCGTTCACATCCTTGAAGAGATCGTGCAGGTAGCGTTTGGAGATGCCACAGGCATCGGCGACGAGATCGGGCGACAGATCGGGATCTTTCAGGTTGCCGCGGATATACTTCTCGACCCGCGAGAGATGCGCGGCACGGACCGAGGAATAGCCGCTTTCGCAGGCGTTCGAGGCATCGTTGAGGGCAAGGCCCAGAAGTTCGAGCAACTGGCGGCCGATGGTTTCGCGGGCCGTCGGCGTCAGATCGTCAAGCTGGCTCTGGGCGTGGCTGACCATTGTGGCAAACAGCCCCGCCGTGCCCGTGGTAGCGTCAATCACCCGGGCGCAGAAGCGATCGGGCTGGCGCACCCGTTCGGCCAGCGCCCGGCGGCTGACCTTGAGCACATAAAGATCGTTGGGCCGCTCGTAGAGAAAGCGATAGGGTTCATCGCCGCGCTCGATGATAAATCCACCGGGATCACACCGCACATCGCGGCCCATCTGGCGAAACTCGACCGAGGTGGCGCGAGGCAGGGTGACAAGATACTGCTCTTCCTGCGCGCTCTGTATATGCGAGCGGCGGCGCTCGTAATTCACCGGATCAGAGGTCAGCCGCGACAGGCCGACATGGCCAAGCGCGGCGCGTGCCAACTCGCCGTTGAACCGCACCGGATCTCGGAATTGCAGTTCAAGCGGAAAATAGGCTTCCGACACCACCGCATTCCATTTGCTGGAACGATGCTGCGGCTCTGTCGCACCCGTCGAAAAGCGGAACGCGGCTGTCATCGAGATGTCCTCCTTCCATGAACATTACGTGACGGGAGGCCCGAAACCAAAGGAAAACAGGCGTTCTGCGCTCTGTGTCAATTCATCCTGCGCTGGCTGACAAATTATCCTGCGCCATTTGCCAAAGCTTTGTGCACGGATCGTCAAGACCGGAATCGCTTTCCGGGGAACCCTGTCTGGCAGATCGACGTGCAGGGGAATGCGCCGGATTGGGGAACAGCCAGGTCCCGGCAGGCGCCGCTTCTGCGCCCAAGCAGAGGACCAGAAAACATGGCAGACCGACAAGTCGACCCGATCACGCTTTCCGTGGTGCGTGGCGTTCTTGAAACCACGCAGCGCGAAATGACGCTGGCGCTTGAGAAGACCGCGCGCAGCTCGGTGTTCAACCTGGCGCACGATTATTCGACAGCGCTTTTCAACCACACCCCCGAGATGATCCTGCAGGGGCAGGACATCCCGATTCACCGCGGCTCGCTCATCCCGGCTATGAAGGCTGTGGACAAGTTCTTCGAGGGCGACATCAACGAGGGCGACCTGATCCTGCACAACGACCCCGACTATGCCGGGTCGCACATCATCGACACCTGCATGTATTACCCGGTGTTCTACGAGGGTGAGCTGGTTTTCTGGACTGTTTGCAAGGGCCACCTGACCGATATCGGTGGGCCCGTTCCAGCTGGCTACAACCCCGAGGCCAAGGAGATTTTCGCCGAAGGCCTGCGGATCCCGCCGGTCAAGATCTGGGACAGGGGCCAGCCGCGCAACGACGTACTGAACCTGCTGTTGACCAACATGCGGGCGCGCCGCGACCAGGAGGGCGATTTCAACGCCCTGATCGGTGCCTGCCAGGTGGGTGCGCGCAACCTGATCGCGCTGATGGACAAATACGGCAAGGACGTGGTGCAGGCCTGTATCGAGGAACTGCTGGCGATGGCCAACCGCCACATGTCGAGCCTGATCGCCAAGGTGCCGGACGGCACCTATTCCGGCACGGCCGTGCTGGAGGATGCGGGCCATGGCTTTGGCGATTTCGACATCACCGCGACGGTGACGATCAAGGGCGAGACCTGCCATATCGAGATCGCCAGCCCGCCGCAGATCCCCTATTTCATCAACTCCTACGAGGGGAACTCGTATTCCGGCGTCTATCTTGGCCTGATGATGTTCGCCCAGTTGCCGCCGCCTTATAACGAGGGGCTGTATCGCAACGTGACGGTGGATATGGGCCCCAAGGGGACGCTGTGCAACGCCAAGCCCCCGGCACCGCACATGAACTGCACCACCACCCCGATGGAAACGCTGACCGATGCCGTTCGGCTGGCCTTCGAGCAGGCAGCGCCCGACAAGGTCTCGGCGTCCTGGGGTCATGCCAACGGCTGTAACATCGCCGGCTGGGACACCCGCCACGACGAGGAATACGTCACCATGGTTCTGGCCTCGATCATTTCGGGGGCCGGGGCCACGGCCAGCCAGGATGGCTGGCACGCCTGCGGGCCGGAATGCTGCTTTGGTGCGCTGACCAGCGGTGACATCGAGATGCTGGAGCACAGCTATCCGATTATCATCCACGAATACGGGCTGATGACCGACAGCGGCGGGGCGGGCAAGTTCCGCGGCGGCTCGGGCACCCGCTGGGAGGTTGAACCGCTTGACCGCGACATGACGCTGATCACCTTTGGCGAAGGTCGCCGCATCCCCGCGATGGGCGCGGCCGGGGCGAAATCGGCCATGGTCGAGAAAAAGGTCGGACGCCTCGAGGTAACCCGCGAGGGTGCCACCCAGATCATCACCGACAACGTGATCGAAACCATCCGGCCCGGCGAACGCGCCGCCAATATCAACCCCGGCGGCGGTGGCTACGGCAATCCTTATGAGCGCGATGTGCAAAAGGTCGTGGCCGACATCCGCAACGGGCTCGTCTCGATCGAAGGTGCGCGTCTCGACTACGGCGTGGTGATCGCGGACCCCGAAACTCTCACTGTGGACGAAGCAGCCACGGCCAAGGCCCGCGCGGCGGCCTGAAGGCTCTGACAGGAAAGGATTTTTCTCATGCGTAGCAAATATCGTCTGGGCATCGACGCCGGCGGCACCTTCACCGATTT
>CAYGNB010000129.1:0-8442 GCA_964351135.1 uncultured Rhodobacterales bacterium
GTGCCGCGTGTCAGACCGGCCTCGCCGCTGCGGGATACCTCGTTGGCGCGCTTCATCGCGGCGATGGATTTGCCGGACTTGCGCGCCATCTCCAGCATCTCGGACGCGCTGGTGAACGGGTAGGGAACCGGGGCGCCGTCGTCGGTGTCCTTGCCCTCGGCCAGTTCGGCCTCGGTCAGCACGAAACCGCCACCGATCGAGTAATACACCTCTCGCAGGATCACGTCGCCCTGTGCGTCGGTCGCCATCAGCACCATGCCATTGGCATGGCCGGGCAATGGCTCGTCATAGTCGAACACCAGATCCGCCGCCGGACTGAACCGCAACGCCCCGAGGTCTTCGTGGTCGATCTGGTGGCTGGCCTTGATCTCTGCCAGCGCCTTGTCCGCCGCATCCGCGTCATAGGTGTCGGGGCTGAATCCGGCCAGCCCCAGGATGGTGGCGCGGTCGGTGGCGTGGCCCACGCCGGTAAAGGCGAGCGAGCCGTGCAGCGATGCGCGCAGCCCCGCGAACCGGAACGGCGAGGCACGCATCAGGTCGAGAAACCGGGCGGCGGCCACCATCGGCCCCATCGTGTGCGACGAGGACGGGCCGACGCCTACCTTGAACATGTCGAACACGGACAGGAACATGTGACTTCCTCGGGTTTGGGGCCTTGATGACCCGAGTGATAGGCCAACCGGAACGGAGGCGACAGCCGGTTTGCGACCCTTGCCCGAGGATTAGCGCAATGCCGCCCCCGGTTCGGCCCGCGCCGAGCGCCACAGTGCACTGCGCCGGTTGGCCGGCGACCGCGACAATCAGGGGCCAATTGGCCCCTCGCACCCCCCCGGCAAACCGCCTATAAGGCGCCGAAATCGCCAATTCGGAGCTGCCTGATGCCTGCTGACCTTTCGCCGTCGGATATCGCCAAACGCGCCACGGCCCACCGCGCCGCCGAACTGGTCGAATCCGGGATGAAGGTGGGGCTGGGGACCGGATCGACCGCCGCGTTTCTGGTGGCCCGTCTGGGCGAACGCCTGCGTGACGAGGGGCTGCGGTTCACGGCCGTGCCGACCTCGACCCGGACTGCCGAACAGGCGCGCGGCGAAGGCATCGAAGTGGTGACGCTGAACGAGGCGGGCCGGCTCGACCTGACCATCGACGGGGCCGACGAGTTCGACGCCGACCTGACGCTGATCAAGGGCGGCGGCGGGGCGCATCTGCAGGAAAAGATCGTTGCGGCGGCCTCTGATCGCATGGTTGTGATCGCCGACGCGGGCAAGGAGGTCGCCACGCTGGGCGCGTTCCCGCTGCCGGTCGAGGTGATCCCCTTCGGTTGGCGGTCGACTCAGGTCTTGGTCGCCCAAGCCCTTGAAAACATGGATGTAGATGGGCGCGAAACGGTGTTGCGGATGCGGGATGGCGTGGCGTTTGTTACCGATGAGGGCAACCACATCCTGGATCTGCATCTGGGCCGGATCGGTGATGCGCGCGCATTGTCGGCTGTCCTGAATCATGTGCCGGGCGTTGTTGAAAACGGGTTGTTCATTGATATCTGTGACTCGGTCGTGATCGGCCACGAGGATGGCAGCGTCTCGCTGCGCGGGCAAATGGCAGCGGAACAGGGGTAACGGGAATGGCGTTCGACTACGATCTTTTCGTGATCGGCGGCGGTTCGGGTGGCGTGCGCGCAGCCCGCGTGGCGGCAAGTGAAACCGGGGCCCGTGTCGCGCTGGCCGAAGAGGACCGCTATGGCGGTACCTGCGTGATTCGTGGCTGCGTTCCCAAGAAGCTGATGGTGTTCGCCAGCGAATATTCCGACATGCCCGCCGCCGCCCGGAGCTTTGGCTGGGACATCCGCGCCGACGCGTTCGACTGGATGGCGTTCCGGACCAGGCTGCATGCGGAACTGGACCGGCTGGAAGGGGTCTATCGCAATATCCTGAAATCGAACGGGGTCGAGACCTACGACCAGCGGGCGCGGGTCACCGGGCCGCACGAGGTCGAACTGGCCGATGGCACCCGCATAAGCGCCAAACATATCCTGGTGGCAACCGGCGGTCATCCGATCAAACCGGATATTCCGGGGGTGGAACTGGGTATCACGTCGAACGATATCTTTCACCTCGAGGCATTGCCGAAAACGGCGCTGATCGTGGGCGGTGGTTACATCGCCTGTGAATTCGCCGGTATTCTCAACGGGTTGGGCGTCGCCGTGACGCAATATTACCGTGGGCCGCAGGTTTTGCGCGGCTTCGACGAAGAGGCGCGCAGCGTGATCGCGGACGGGATGCGCGACAAGGGCGTAGAGCTTTGTCTGAACCTCAATGCCAGTGCGTTGCGGCGTGACGGCGATGGCGTGATGGTAACCGATACGGATGGTGGTGAACGGCGGTTCGACGTCGTCATCTTTGCCACCGGGCGGGTGCCCAACACGACCGGGCTGGGGCTTGCCGAGCTGGGGGTGGAGCTGGGGCGCAACGGCGAGGTGGTCGTGGACCGCTACAGCCAGACCGGGGTTCCGTCGATCTACGCGATCGGTGATGTGACCGACCGCGTCAACCTGACGCCGGTCGCGATCCGCGAAGGCATGGGGTTTGTCGAAACAGTATTCCGGGGCAATCCCACGCCGGTCGATCACGACCTGATCCCGACGGCGATCTTTACCCAGCCCGAATTCGGGACGGTGGGCCTGTCCGAGGAGGACGCGGCGGCGCAGGAGCCGATCGAGGTCTATTCGACAAGCTTCAAGCCGATGCAGCAGAGCTTTGCCGGACAGCCCGACCGGGTGCTGATGAAGCTGGTCGTGTCCAGGGCGACGCGCAAGGTGCTGGGGTGCCATATCGTCGCGCCCGGGGCGGGCGAGATGATCCAGCTGGCCGGGATCGCCGTGAAGATGGGCGCCACCAAGGAGGATTTCGACCGGACCGTGGCGGTGCACCCGACCATGTCCGAGGAACTCGTCACCATGCGCACGGCGTCACGCGCGACCTGATTGTGGTGCGGCGCCGGGCAGCGTAGATTGGGAAATGTGGCCGTGGCATGCGGCCGGAGAAGGGAAGCATAGCGTAGATGGCAGGCAATAACGGCGGCCCTTGGGGCGGCGGCGGCAACCGGGGCAACAACGGCGACGACGATCGCGGCGGCAGGCGCGGCAGCGGCGGGCGCGATCAGGGTCCGCAGGGCGGCCAGATCCCCGAAATCGATGAACTGATGAAAAAGGGCCAGGAACAGCTGCGCGTGCTGATGGGCGGGCGCGGCGGTTCGGGCCGGGGCGGCGATGGCGGCCCCGGACGTGGCGGCGGCGGCGGACCGAGACTGACCCGTGGTACGGTCGGGCTCGGTGTGGTCGCGGCGCTGGTACTGTGGGGCGTCGCCAGTTTCTACACCGTCAAACCCGAAGAGCAGTCGGTCGAACTGTTCCTGGGCGAGTTTTATGCGATCGGCGAACCGGGCCTGAACTTTGCGCCATGGCCCTTTGTCACCGCCGAGGTGATCCCGGTCACGCGCGAACAGACCGAGGAAATCGGCGCCGGGTCGCGCGGTGGCGATGCCGGGCTGATGCTGACCGGGGACGAAAACATCGTCGATATCGATTTCCAGGTGGTCTGGAACATCTCGGACCCGGCCAAGTTCCTGTTCAACCTCCGCGATCCGCGCCAGACCATTCAGGCAGTGTCGGAATCGGCCATGCGCGAGATCATCGCCCAGTCGTATCTGGCACCGATCCTCAACCGCGACCGGGGTATCATCGCCGACCGGCTGCAGGAACTGATCCAGTCGACGCTCGACAGCTATGACAGCGGCATGAACATCATCCGGGTCAACTTTGACGGTGCCGACCCGCCGGAGCCGGTCAAGGATGCCTTCCGCGAGGTTCAATCGGCCGGGCAGGAACGCGACCGGCTGGAAAAGCAGGCAGATGCCTATGCCAACCGGGTTCTCGCCGGCGCACGGGGTGAGGCGGCGCAGACGCTGGAAGAGGCAGAAGGTTATCGTGCCCGCGTGGTCAACGAAGCCCAGGGTGAGGCCAGCCGGTTCTCGGCGGTGCTCGGGGAATACTCCAAGGCGCCCGAAGTCACGCGCAAACGCCTGTATCTGGAAACCATGGAGCAGGTGCTGGGCGACGTGGACAAGATCATCCTCGACGAAAACGCCTCGGGGTCCGGGCAGGGCGTCGTGCCCTATCTGCCGCTCAATGAATTGCGGCGCGGCGGAAGCAGCAGCAATGCGGAGAACAACTGATGAAGCGATCCACTTTCCTGTTGCCGATCCTGGTGATCGTTGTCGTCGGTTTCCTGTCGGCGCTCTTTATCGTGGACGAACGCGAAAAGGCGCTGGTGCTGCAGTTCGGGCGCGTAGTGACCGTCAAGGAAGAACCGGGCCTGGCCTTCAAGATCCCGCTGATTCAGGAGGTCGTGCGCTATGACGACCGTATCCTGAGCCGCGAGGTCGGCCCGCTCGAGGTGACGCCGCTCGACGACCGTCGGCTGGTGGTCGATGCCTTTGCCCGCTATCGGATCACCGATGTGCGGCAATTCCGCCAGGCGGTTGGCGTCGGCGGTGTGCCGGCGGCCGAGGCGCGGCTCGATTCGATCCTGCGTGCGCAAACCCGTGAAGTGCTGGGGTCGGTCAGTTCCGACGACATCCTCAGTTCTGACCGGGCGGCGCTGATGCTGCGGATCCGCAACGGTGCCATCGCCGAGGCGCGTGCGCTGGGGCTCGAGGTGATCGACGTACGGCTGAAACGCACCGACCTGCCACAGGCGAACCTCGAAGCGACCTTTGCCCGGATGCGCGCCGAACGCGAACGCGAGGCCGCCGACGAAGTGGCCCGCGGTGAAGAAGCGGCGCAGCGGGTGCGCGCGCAGGCCGACCGTACCGTGGTCGAACTGGTTTCCGAAGCGCAGCGCGAGGCTGAGATCATCCGCGGTGAAGCGGATGCGCAGCGCAACGCGATCTTTGCCGAAGCCTTTGGCGCGGATGAGGAATTCTTTGAATTCTACCGGTCCCTGACCGCCTATAGCCGGGCCCTGAAGGGGACGAATTCGTCGATGGTGCTGTCGCCGGATTCAGAGTTCTTCAACTACCTGAAATCTCCGACGGGCGAACGGTCGGGGGCGGTCAGCAACTGATGACCAATGTGCTTCTGGCTCTTGGGCTGGTATTGATCGTGGAGGGGCTGGCCTGGGTGCTGGCCCCTTCGCTTGTGGAGCGGATGCTCGAACTGCTGCGCGAACTGCCGCTGGAGGCGCGCCGACAGCTGGGCGCGCTGGCGCTGGTGACCGGGCTGATCCTGCTCTGGATGGCGCATTGGCTGGGGGCCTGACCGGGCTGTTGGTTACGGGTCGGCGGATAATGGCTCTCGCCCACTCACATGCGCTTGATGGGCTGCAACAAACTTTGCGTGCGTTCCGGGTACCATTACATTGCGCACATGAGCTGTGCAGGGCAGCATACTCTCACGGCAGGACACACGTATTTCAACGTGCATATCAAGGAGACTCCAAGGTGCACACACAGGCAATCGCAATTCCCCGTAACAGTCAGGGCACGGCCTACAGGATGCGGGCCTTCGCGCTCGGCCTGATGGCGCTGGTCTTTGTCGTCGCGCAAGCCGCCATCGCGCAGGCGCGACCGGAAAGCCTGGCGCCGCTGGCCGAACAGGTCAGCCCTTCGGTGGTCAACATCACCACCACCACCATGGTCGAGGGCCGCACCGGCCCGCAGGGTATCGTGCCCGAAGGTTCGCCGTTCGAGGATCTGTTCCGCGAATTCCAGGACCGCAACCGCGACGGTAACCGCCCGCGCAAATCCTCGGCGCTGGGATCGGGTTTCGTGATCTCGGAAGACGGGTTCGTGGTTACCAACAACCACGTTATCGACGGCGCTGACGAGATCCTGATCGAATTCTTCGACGGCGAGGAACTGGACGCCAAGGTGATCGGCACCGACCCGAATACCGATATCGCGCTGTTGAAGATCGAAACCGACAAGCCTCTGCCCTTCGTCACCTTCGGCGACAGCGACACGGCCCGCGTGGGCGATTGGGTGATCGCCGTTGGCAACCCGCTGGGCCAGGGGTTCTCGGTCTCGTCCGGCATCGTGTCCGCCCGCAATCGTGCGCTGTCGGGCAGCTATGACGACTACATCCAGACCGACGCGGCGATCAACCGGGGCAATTCCGGTGGTCCGCTGTTCAACATGGAAGGCGAGGTGATCGGCGTGAACACCGCGATCCTGTCGCCCAACGGCGGTTCGATCGGCATCGGGTTCTCGATGGCGTCCAACGTGGTGTCCAAGGTGGTGCATCAGCTGCGCGAATACGGCGAAACCCGTCGTGGCTGGCTGGGTGTGCGGATCCAGGATGTCACCGAGGACATGGCCGAGGCGTTGGGGCTGGACAAGGCAACAGGCGCGCTGGTCAGCGATGTGCCGGAAGGGCCGGCCAAGGAAGCGGGCCTGCTGGCTGGCGACGTGATCCTGTCCTTCGACGGCAAGGACGTGTCCGATACCCGGTCGCTAGTGCGGCAGGTCGGCAACACCGAGGTTGGCAAGGCGGTGCGCGTGGTCGTGATGCGCGACGGCAGCACCCAGACGGTGCTGGTCACGCTGGGACGGCGCGAGGACGCCGAGCGTGCGGTGCCGGCGGCCCTGCAGCAGGATGGCGGTTCGGCCGGTGAAACGGAAAAAGAGGTTCTGGGTTTGACACTCGGCCTGCTCACCGACGACGCCCGTGCGGAACTGAACATCCCCGATGACGTCGACGGGCTGGTTGTGATGTCGGTGGACGAAGCGTCGGAAGCCTTCGAAAAGGGCCTGCGCGCGGGTGACGTGATCACCGAGGCGGGGCAGCAGAAGGTGGCGTCGCTCGAGGCGCTGGACGATCGCATCGACGAAGCCCGCGAAGCCGGTCGCAAGTCGCTGCTGCTGCTTGTGCGCCGGGGCGGCGATCCGCGATTTGTCGCGCTGGGTCTTGAGGAATGACCCCGGCACCGGACCGAAACTGAAAAAATTTAAAAAAGAGGCCGGCCCTTGTGCCGGCCTCAGTGCTTTGCCCGGATTGCGATCCGGGACAGACGGGACGGAACGACCGAGGGAACAGACGGTCGCGCCGTGCGCCGGCAGGGAGAAGCCGGCTCAGAAATGGATGCCTGGGGCATCCACCCTGTCTTGGGTTTCGCGGAACCGGGAATAATCAACCACAAACCAGCAACACACGAGTTCCAGCGGAGTGCGTTTCCGACGGGTGACTCTGCTGATGGCCCGGTTGCGAAGTGAAATCCTTGTAATCATATGAAATAATCCAACCCTGTGTCAGCGCCGATCAATTCGGCGGGCCCCTGATGGTTTCAACCATGCAGGGAATCGCCAGCGGGGTCTGTAATCCGGATCACACAGGGGGAAACGGACTGGTGGTGGGTCAGATCGTGTCGGGTTCGGCCAGCGATTTGAGAGCGGCGCGGTCCAGCACCTCGAGCCCGCCGCGGGTGGCGCGGATCACGCCGTCCTTGCGCCAGGCGGACAGGGTCTTGGAAACCGCCTCGCGCGTTGCACCGACGAACTCTGCCAGTTCCGCCTGCGACAACACCAGCGCCGCCGGGGCACCGTCATTGTCGGGGGTCAGGTACAGCACCTTGCGCGCCAGCCGGGCCGGCAGCGGCAGGAATACCTGTTCCTGCAATTGCCGGTTCATCCAGCGCATCCGTTCGCCGGCAAGCTGGATCAGGTCCACCGCCAGATCCGGGTTGCGCCGCACCTGCGCCATCACATCCGCATAGCGGATGCGCAACAGGCGGGTCGGTTCGACCGCGGTGGCGGTGGCGGTGCGCGGGCCGGGATCGAAGAGCGCGATCTCGCCGAAGATGGCGCCGGGGCGCATGACGTCCAGCGCCAGCCGCCGCCCGTCCACGGACAGGATGGTGATATCGACCGCCCCCTCGACGACCGCGAACAGCGCATCCCCGTCATCGCCGTGTTCGAACAATACCTGGCCGCGGGGCAGCGACAACTCGGTGGCCTGCGATTCGAGCACCCGTTTGAGTTGCGCCGAGGCGCCGGACAGGAACCCGGTTCCTGGTAGCCCATTTGCCATTATGGCCGTCTCCTGCCGTAGATACAGGAGTTTAGCAGAGCAAGAGGTCCGCTTAAACCCGGTCCGCTGCCGGTCCGAGGGGGAAAAAGGGGCTGGTACGCCCCACGGGCCTTGGCTAGAGACAGGCCGGATACACCGAAAGGGACCGCAAGGCATGGCGAAGATCACATATATCGAGCATGACGGCACCGAACACGTGGTGGAGGTGGCCAACGGGCTGACCGTGATGGAAGGCGCCCGTGACAACAACATTCCCGGCATCGAAGCCGATTGCGGCGGTGCCTGCGCCTGTTCCACCTGCCATGTCTATGTGCATCCCGACTGGGTCGACAAGCTGCCGGCCAAGGACGACATGGAAGAGGACA
>CAYGNB010000130.1:0-7226 GCA_964351135.1 uncultured Rhodobacterales bacterium
CTGGACAAGCCCGGCGTGATGCGGATGCAGCTTCAGGCGATGATCCGCGCCGCGGCGGGCCGGCCGCTGACCATCATGTTCCCCTTCGTCGCCCAGTTCGAGGAATACCGTGCCGCCCGCGCCGAGGTGGACAAGACTATCGCGCGTGAGGAACGGCTGGGTCACAGACTGCCCGAGGTGCTGGAAATCGGCGCGATGCTGGAAACGCCGTCTCTGGCCTTTGCGCCCCGGCGGTTTTTTGAAGAGGTCGGGTTCCTGTCCATCGGCGGCAACGATCTCAAGCAGTTCTTCTTTGCCGCCGACCGCGAAAACGAACGGGTCCGGCGGCGTTACGACACGCTCAATGTCAGCTTTCTGAACCTGATCGAACGTATCGTCGAACGGTGCGCCGAAACCGACACGCCGCTGTCTTTCTGTGGCGAAGACGCTGGCCGTCCGATCGAGGCGCTCTGCCTCGCGGCCATCGGGCTGCGCACGCTGTCGATGCGCCCGGCCTCGATCGGCCCGGTAAAGAGCCTGCTGATGCGGTCGGATCTGGGGGCCTTGCGCGCGGTGATCGACGAGGCCCGCGAGCGCGGTGATCAATCGGTACGCCCGGCGGTGATGGAGCATCTGCGCGCGCAGGGCTGACACCGGGGTCAGATTTCCAGTTTCAACCGGTGTCCGGGCGCATGGCTCAGCCGCATGAACGTGACCGGCGCGGACGGCCCGAACGTATGCCGTTCCAGTACCAGAACCGGTGCACCGGGGGCGCAGCCGAGCAGTTGCGCCAGATCGGGCGCCGCCGTTTCCGCCGCGTAGTCCAGCGTGCCGTGTGAAAAGGGCGCATGCCGCACCAGCCATTCATTGGCGCTGATCTCGTCGAACGGCGCGGTGTCGAACCCCGGCGCGCCGGACAGGTTCACCCAGCGGTCCTCGAACGCGAAGGGCCGGTCATCGGCACGCCAGAGCGTGCGCACCTGCATCATCGGGGCGTCGGCGGCCAGCCCCAGCGCGGCCGAGACCGGGGCAGGGGCCGGACCCGGCGCAGTGCTGAGCAGCCTGTACGCGGCAGCGGCACCGCTGGCTTCGATTTCCTGCCGGATCAGCGGGATCGCCAGACGTGCCCGGCGCAGCGGAGCCGCGGCCACCCGCGTTCCGGCACGGCGGCGGCGTTCAAGCCAGCCATCGTCGGCCAGCGCCTGCAGCGCACGGTTCACGGTGGCGCGGGCCACGCCGAAATCCTCGGCCAGTTCGGCTTCGTTCGGGATCTGCGATCCGGGCGGCCAGCGGCGGGTCTGGATGCGCCGCAGCACCTCGTCACGGATGTCCTGCCAGCCGCCCGCCATTACAGCACCTGCGCCAGCCGGGCCATGCAGGCGGCGTAATCGGCGCGGATGCGGTCCCGGTGAATATGCTGCCCGTCGCGCACCACGTGCCGTCCCGCCGCCCAGACATCGCGGACCAGCCGGTCTCCGGCGGCAAAGATCCAGGTATCCAGCACCGCGTCCCCGGTCCGGCCGATCAGGTCGGGGTCGCTGCCATCGAGCGCCAGCAGGTCGGCCCATTGCCCCTCCGCGATCCCACCGTGTCCGCGCCCCGCCGCCTGTGCGCCGCCGGCCACGATTCCGTCGAACAGCCGCCGCCCGGTCGACCCGCCGGGGGTCGCCAGCACCGCGCGGGCGCGGTCGCGCAGGCGCTGGGAATATTCCAGCAGCCGCAATTCCTCGGTCAGCGATATACGGATGTTGCTGTCCGAACCGACCGAGATTGCACCGCCCGCGTCCAGCCAGCGCGCACCGTCGAAAATGCCGTCGCCCAGGCTGCCTTCGGTAATCGGACACAGACCCGCCACAGCACCGGTCGTGGCCAGTGCTTTGGTTTCCGCCGGCGTCATCTGGGTGCAGTGGATCAGGCACCAGCGTGTATCGGGCGGGCAGTTGTCCAGCAGCCAGGTCACCGGGCGGGCGCCATAGGCGGCGTCGACCTCCTCGACTTCGGCCACCTGTTCCGCGATATGCATATGCACCGGACCGGTGGCGCGTGCCGTGAGGTCTGACAGCGCCGCCGGGGTCACCGCCCGCAGCGAATGGGGTGCAACCCCGATCACCGCATCGCCCGGCAACCGGTCCATGGCCTGCCCTGCACCGGCCATCAGCGCGGCAAACCCGTCGCGGTCGCAGCCGAACCGCCGCTGTCCCGGTCCCAGCGCGCGCCCGTCCACGCCGCCCTGTTCGTAGAATACGGGCAGCAGCGTCAGGCCGATCCCGGTGGTTTCGGCCGCCGCGCAGATTCGCGCCGCCATCTCGGCGGGGTTGTCATAGGCACCGCCGTCGGGCCGGTGGTGCAGATAGTGGAATTCGCCGACGGCGGCGAAGCCGGCCTCCAGCATTTCCATCTGTACCAGCGCTGCGATGATCTGGGCGTCATCCGGCGTCAGCTGGTCGAGAAACCGGTACATCCATTTCCGCCAGGTCCAGAAACTGTCCTGCCCGGTTGTGCCGCGCCGTTCGGTCAGCCCCGCCATCGCCCGCTGGAACGCGTGCGAATGCACATTGGCCGGGGCGGGCAGCAATATGTCCACACTGACCTCGGCTTGTGCCGGTTCCATCCCGGCGATTCGCCCGTCGGCGCCGACGGTGACGGTCACGTCGCGTGCCCATCCTTCCGGTAGCAGCGCCTGTTTTGCATAAAGAACGGTCATGCCCGAACAGCCCCCTTGACGACTCAAATATGTCTATACATAACCACATTAACGCTGGGGCAAGAGGGGTCAACAGCAATGACGAACCGGGTGTTCACCAATTTGAGGATCGCGACCATGCCGTCCGGCGGCGGCTATGGGCTGGTCAACGGCGCGCTGGCGCTGTCGGGCGGTCGCGTTGCCTGGGTCGGCGCGGGGGATCCGCCGCGCGACTACGCGGACTGGCCGGCCGAGGATCTGGGCGGTCGGCTGGTGACACCCGCGCCGATCGACTGCCATACCCACCTCGTGTTCGGCGGCAACCGGGCGCGCGAATTCGAAATGCGGCTCGAGGGCGCCAGCTATGAGGACATCGCGCGCGCCGGTGGTGGCATCCTGTCCACCGTTTCCGCCACCCGCGCGCTGACGGCGGATGCGCTGGCACAGGCGGCGCTGCCCCGGCTGGATGCGCTGATTGCCGAAGGCGTGACGACCGTCGAGATCAAATCGGGCTATGGGCTGGACCGCGACACCGAACTGAACATGCTGCGCGCGGCCCGCGCGCTGGGCCGGATGCGCCCGGTGCGCGTGGTCACGTCCTTTCTGGGCGCCCATGCGGTGCCGCCCGAATATGCCGGCCGCGCCGACGACTACCTGTCCGAAATCTGTATCCCGACCCTGCGTGCCGCGCATGACGACGGGCTGGTGGATGCGGTGGACGGATTCTGCGAGGGCATCGCCTTTAGCCCCGAACAGATCGCGCGGGTGTTCGCGGTGGCCGCCGAACTCGGCCTGCCGGTAAAGCTCCATGCCGAACAGCTGTCGAATATCGGCGGCACGGCGCTGGCCGCGCGGGAAGGGGCCCTGTCGGCGGATCATCTGGAATATGCAAACGCCGCTGACGCCGCCGCGATGGCCGGGGCGGGCACGGTCGCGGTGCTGCTGCCGGGTGCGTTCTACACGCTGCGCGAAACGCAACTGCCGCCGGTCGCCGATTTTCGCGAGGCAGGCGTGGCGATGGCGCTGGCGACCGACTGCAATCCGGGGTCGTCGCCGCTGGCGTCGATCCTGCTGACCATCAACATGGGCTGCACGCTGTTCCGCCTGACACCGGCCGAGGCGCTGGCGGGCGTCACGTGCCACGCCGCCGCCGCGCTGGGGCTTGACGATTGCGGCGCCATCGCGCCGGGGCTGCGTGCCGATCTTGCCGTGTGGGATGTCGGCGAGCCGGCGGAACTGGCCTATCGCGTGGGGTTCAACCCGCTGCATCGGCGTATTTTCGGAGGACAGGGATGATCGTGATACCGGGACAGGTCACGCTGGCGCAGCTGGAAGAGATCTGGCGCAACGGGTTGCCGGTACGGCTGGACGACAGCGCGCGCGGCCCGATCGAAGCGGCGGCGGCATTGGTGGCGCGGGCAGCCGCCGGGGATGAAGCCGTCTATGGCGTCAACACCGGGTTCGGCAAGCTCGCAAGCCGCAAGATCGCCTCGCAAGACACGGAAAAGCTGCAGGAAAACCTAATCCTCTCTCATTGCTGCGGGGTCGGCGACCCGCTGTCCGAATCGCTGACCCGGCTGATGATGGCGCTGAAGCTGCTGTCGCTGGGGCGCGGGGCGTCGGGTGTGCACTGGGCGGTCTGCGAACTGATCGCCGATATGCTGGACCACGGTGTGGTGCCGGTCGTGCCGCATCAGGGATCGGTCGGCGCTTCGGGCGATCTGGCGCCGTTGGCGCATATGGCGGCGGTGATGATCGGTGCGGGCGAGGCGATGGTCGATGGCCAGCGGTTGCCCGGGGCCGAGGCGCTGGCAAGGGCCGGGCTGACCCCGCTGGTGCTGGGGCCGAAGGAAGGGCTGGCGCTGATCAACGGCACCCAGTTTTCAACTGCCTGCGCGCTGGCCGGGTTGTTCGGCGCCCTGCGCGCGGTCGACAACGCCATCGTGATCGCGGCGATGTCGACCGATGCGATCATGGGATCGACCGCGCCGCTGCTGGCCAGCATCCACGAATTGCGCGGCCACGCGGGCCAGATCGAGGTGGCGGGGCGGATGCGCGCGCTGATCGAGGGCAGCGAAATCCGCGAAAGCCATCGTGACGGCGACAGCCGGGTGCAGGACCCGTACTGCATCCGCTGCCAGCCGCAGGTGGCGGGGGCCGCGCTGGACATCCTGCGCATGGCCGGGCGCACGCTGGAAACCGAGGCGAACGCCGTGACCGACAACCCGCTGGTTCTGGTGGGTGAGGGCCGGATCGTCTCGGGCGGCAATTTCCATGCCGAGCCGGTGGGCTTTGCCGCCGATCAGGTCGCGCTGGCGCTGGCCGAGATCGGGGCGATTTCCCAGCGCCGGGTGGCACTGATGGTGGACCCGACCCTGTCGCACGACCTGCCGCCGTTCCTGACGCCGGATCCGGGGCTGAACTCGGGCTACATGATTGCCGAGGTGACCACCGCCGCGCTGATGAGCGAGAACAAGCATCTCGCCAATCCCTGCGTGACCGACAGCACCCCGACCAGCGCCAACCAGGAGGATCATGTGAGCATGGCCGCCCATGGTGCGTTCCGGCTGGCGCGGATGGTCGAGAACCTCGCGGTGATCCAGGGCGTCGAGGCCATGTGTGCAGCGCAGGGGATCGAGGCACGTGCGCCGCTGGCAACTTCGCCGGCGCTGGCGCGCACCATCGCACGGCTGCGCACCGAAGTGCCGTCGCTGGGCGCCGACCGTTATCTCGCGCCTGACCTGGAAGCCGCGGCGGCGCTGGTGCGCGGCGGCGCGCTGGTGGAGGCCGCGGCATGATCGACGTGACCGAAGGTACCGGGCCGCTGATCCTGGGGCTGCCCCATACCGGCACCGACCTGCCGGACGGGATCGCCGGGGATCTGAACGACACCGGCCGGGCGCTGGCCGATACCGATTGGCATATCCACCGGCTGTATGAGGGGCTGCGCGGTGACGTGACCACGGTGCGCACCACCGTGCATCGCTATGTCATCGACGTGAACCGCGCGCCCGATGGTGCCAGCCTCTATCCGGGGCAGAACACCACCGGGCTGTGCCCGCTGACCGATTTCGACGGGCAGGCGATCTATCGGCCGGGCCGCGAACCCGGCAAGGACGACATCGCCCGCCGCGCCGCCGCTTATCACGCGCCCTATCACGCGGCGCTGGCCGGCCAGATCGCACGCGTGAAAGCGGCCCACGGGTTTGCGATCCTTTACGATTGCCATTCGATCCGGTCGCATATCCCGTTTCTGTTCGATGGCATCCTGCCCGATTTCAACATCGGCACCGATAGCGGGCGCAGTTGTGCCGCTATTGTGGAAAAAACGGTGGATAACATCTGCCGTGACGCGGCGGGATACACGCATGTATTGAACGGCCGGTTCCGTGGCGGCTGGACCACGCGCCATTATGGCGATCCGTCCGCCGGTATTCACGCGATCCAGATGGAACTGGCGCAATCCACCTACATGACCGAGGCCCCGCCCTGGGGCTGGAACGCCGCGCGCGCCGGCCACCTGCGCGACCAACTTGGCCGCATCCTTGACGCACTTGCCGACCTGGCCCGAACCGGAGAGCTGACATGACCGATCCCCGCCACAACCTGCGCGACATCTACCCGCCCACCGGCCCCGAGATCACGGCCAAGAGCTGGCAGACCGAGGCCGCGATGCGGATGCTGATGAACAACCTGCATCCCGACGTGGCCGAAAACCCCCATGAACTGGTGGTCTACGGCGGTATCGGCCGCGCCGCGCGCACCTGGGAGGATTTCGACCGCATCGTGGCCGGGTTGCGCGACCTCGAAGGCGATGAAACCCTGCTGGTGCAATCGGGAAAGCCTGTCGGCATCTTCCGCACCCATGCGGATGCACCGCGCGTGCTGATCGCCAACTCCAACCTGGTGCCGCACTGGGCAACCTGGGACCATTTCAACGAACTCGACCGCAAGGGGCTGGCCATGTATGGCCAGATGACCGCCGGATCGTGGATCTATATCGGCACCCAGGGCATCGTGCAGGGGACCTATGAAACCTTCGCCGAGGCCGGGCGCCAGCATTACGGCGGCGACCTGACCGGCAAATGGATCCTGACCGGGGGGCTGGGCGGCATGGGCGGGGCGCAGCCGCTGGCGGCGGTGTTCGCCGGGGCCTGCTGCCTCGCGGTCGAGTGCAACCCGGACAGCATCGCCTTCCGCCTCCGCACCCGCTATCTCGACGAGAAGGCGGAGAGCCTCGACGAGGCGCTGGCGATGATCGACCGCTGGACGAAGGCGGGGGAGGCGAAGTCGGTCGGCCTTCTCGGCAACGCGGCCGAAATCTTCCCCGAACTCGTGAAGCGCGGCGTCCGGCCCGACATCGTGACGGACCAGACCTCGGCCCACGATCCGATCAACGGCTATCTCCCGCTCGGCTGGTCCATGGCGGAATGGCGCGCGAAGCGGGAGAGCGAGCCGAAGGCGGTGGAGAAGGCGGCGCGGGCCTCGATGAAGGTCCATGTCAAGGCGATGGTGGATTTCTGGAACGCGGGCGTGCCGACGCTCGACTACGGCAACAACATCC
>CAYGNB010000130.1:7239-8215 GCA_964351135.1 uncultured Rhodobacterales bacterium
GAGGAGGGATTGGAGAACGCCTTCGCCTTCCCCGGCTTCGTGCCCGCCTATATCCGCCCGCTGTTCTGCCGCGGCGTCGGCCCCTTCCGCTGGTGCGCGCTTTCGGGCGACCCGGAGGACATCTATCGGACGGACGCGAAAGTGAAGGCGCTGATCCCCGACGATCCGCACCTCCACAAATGGCTCGACATGGCGCGGGAGCGGATTTCCTTTCAGGGCCTCCCGGCGCGGATCTGCTGGGTCGGGCTCGGGCAGCGGCACCGGCTCGGCCTCGCCTTCAACGAGATGGTGGCGAGCGGGGAACTGAAGGCGCCGGTGGTGATCGGGCGGGACCATCTCGACTCGGGCTCCGTCGCCTCCCCGAACCGGGAGACGGAGGCGATGAAGGACGGGTCGGATGCGGTTTCCGACTGGCCGCTCCTCAACGCCCTCCTCAACTGCGCCTCCGGAGCGACATGGGTCTCGCTGCACCATGGCGGCGGGGTGGGCATGGGCTTCTCCCAGCATTCCGGCATGGTGATCTGCTGCGACGGGACGGAGGCGGCGGCGCGGCGGATCGGCCGCGTGCTCTGGAACGACCCGGCCACGGGGGTGATGCGCCATGCCGACGCCGGCTACGAGATCGCGCTCGACTGTGCGCGGGAGCAGGGGCTCAACCTGCCGGGCATCCTCGGCTGAGGCGTGTGCGCACAGTGCGCAGGGGGGGGCATGTGGTTGAAAAGGCGGTATAATCGCATTTACGACAGAAATGTGACAAAGGCTGCGCGAGGCGGCTGATCGCGCCCGCGGCGGGTTGACGGGCGCTCACCCCTTCGGGGTCCCGGCTCAGGGCCGGGACCTGTCAAATGTCAGAACACGTCCTTCCGCCGCCGCACCTCGGCGAAAACCGCCGCATCGTCGGCCCCGGAGAGTCCGACCGCCGCCTTCACGCTCTCCTCCGTCGCGCGGAGGAAGGGGTTGGTCGCCAGCTCCTCCT
>CAYGNB010000131.1:0-8122 GCA_964351135.1 uncultured Rhodobacterales bacterium
TTGCGATGCAGGTGCTGAAGACCCGGCTCTACGACCTGGAACGCCAGCGGGTGGACAGCGAACGATCCGCCGACCGGGCGGCGCAGGTCGGGTCGGGCGACCGGTCGGAAAGGGTGCGCACCTATAATTTCCCGCAGGGCCGCATGACCGACCACCGCATCAACCTGACGCTCTACAAGCTGGACCAGGTGATGCAGGGCGATCTGGACGAGGTGATCGATGCGCTCGTTGCCGACGATCAGGCCCGCCAGCTGGCCGAGCTGGGCGGCTGAGGGCGAGGTGGCGAACGGATCACAGACCGCCGCGCAGGCCATGGCCGCCGCCGCCGCGCGGTTGCGTGCCGCCGGGGTCGGCGATCCCGCCCGCGACGCCCGCGTGCTACTGGCTCATGCCGCCCGTATCGACGCCGCCCGTGTGACCCTGATCGCGCCCGAGGCGCTCACACCCGAAATCGCGGAACGCTATGACAGGCTGGTAGCCCTGCGGGCGGTGCGTGTGCCGGTGTCGCATCTCGTCGGAGAACGGGATTTCTATGGCCGCCGGTTCAAGGTGTCGTCCGACGTTCTGGACCCGCGGCCGGAAACCGAGATCCTGATCGAGGCGGCGCTGGCCGAGCCGTTCGCACGGGTGCTGGATCTCGGCGTCGGGTCGGGGTGCATTCTCGTGACGCTGCTCGCGGAAAATGCACAAGCCACGGGGCTGGGGGTCGATCTGAGCGACGCCGCCTGCCTGCAGGCCAGCGCCAACGCGGTGCTGCACCGGGTCGCGCCGCGCGCCGATATTCGCCGCTCTGACTGGTTCGGCGCCGTGACCGGCGAATTTGACCTGATCGTGTCGAACCCGCCCTATATCGCGGCGGACGAGATGGATCGGCTCGCCCCCGAGGTGCGCCGGCACGAGCCGGAAATGGCACTGACCGACGGCGGCGACGGGCTGGGCGCCTATCGCGCGATTGCCGCGGGCGCGGGGCAGCATCTTGCATCCGGCGGACGGCTCATGGTTGAAATCGGCCCGACCCAGGCCCGCGCGGTTTCGGCCATGTTCGCCGAGGCCGGGCTGGCGTCGATTGCGGTGCTGCAGGATCTGGACGGTCGCGACCGGGTGGTATCGGCGCGGGCGGATTTCGGCTGATCGGGTGGAAAAAATCGCGATCACGGCCACATTTTCGCGACAAAACGCCGGGAAACACTTGTCTGCGGCGGCAGGACGTGCTTACTCAAACTTGTCGCGACGGTGACGGATCCTTCGATCTTCCCATGTGACGCCAAGCCGAAATGTCAGTCTCTGGATGGCAGGCGCAGGATGCGCAAGACGGGTGGCAACGACACTGAAACAACTGCTTAAAGCGATATGAGATCATCCAAATCACGCTCGCGGTCGAAATCCAACCGCAACCGGCCTTCGGGCGGCAACGTCATCAACCGGGTTTTCGACAGCTCCGGTCCCGAGGGCAAGGTGCGCGGTACGCCGCAGCAGATCATCGACAAGTACAACCAGCTTGCCCGTGACGCGCAGCTGGCCAATGACCGTGTCGCGACCGAGAATTTCCAGCAGCACGCCGAACATTATCTGCGCCTGCTGAGCGAGGCGCAGCGCGAGCAGGAAGCGCGCCGCGAAGAGCAGGAGCGGCAGAACCGCGAACGCCAGGCCGAACGCGATCGCGAACGCGCCGAACGCCAGGAACGCGAGGCCGCGCAGCGAGCTGCCGCGGAACAGGCCGAAGCATCGCAGCCCGATGTGTTCGAGGTCGCGGGCGGGGACGACAGCGATACCAGCGGGTTGGTGGAAACCCCCGAGAACGCCCCGCGCAAGCCGGCCCGGCGGACCAGCCGGCCCCGCAAGCCAAAGGCTGAGACCAAGGCTGCGGGCAAGGCAGAGGACAAGGCCACGCCGGCCCCCGAAGCCGATGGTCCATCGCCCGAGGCGGCCGAGTAGCGGTCAGCCTTTCGGCGCGATCTCGCGTGCCAGGGCGCAGAACCGTTCGAGCGATACCTGTTCGGCTCGCTGCGTCGGGTCGATTCCGGCCGCTTCGAGCGTCGTGGCGATGTCCGGTGCCAGCCCCTTCAACGCGGCGCGCAGCATCTTGCGGCGCTGGTTGAAAGCCGCCGCGACGACGCGCGACAGGATCGCCGGATCGGCCGGGTAGCGCGGTGCGGGCAGGGCGGTCAGATGCACCACCGCCGAAGACACCTTGGGCGGTGGTGTGAACGCCCCCGGCGGTAACGACATCACGATCCGCGCCTCGGCGCGCCACTGGGCCAGTACGGCCAGCCGGCCGTAGGCTTTGGAGCCGGGCGCGGCCACGATACGGTCGGCCACCTCGCGCTGGAACATCAGGGTCAGGCTGGTCCAGAAGGGCGGCCAGTCGGCCGGGGTCAGCCAGCGCACCAGCAATTCGGTTCCCACGTTGTAGGGCAGGTTGGCCACCACCCGCACCGGTGGGGTCAGATGTGCCAGCGGATCGATCTCCAGCGCGTCACCGTTGATCACCTCAAGTCTGCCGGGATAGGCGGCGGCGATCTCGGCGAGCGCGGGCAGGCAGCGGGTGTCCTTTTCCACCGCCAGCACCTTGCGCGCGCCGGAGGCCAGCAGCCCCCGCGTCAGCCCGCCGGGGCCAGGACCGATTTCGAGCACGTCGCAGCCGGTCAGGTCGCCCGCCTGTCGCGCGATCTTGGCGGTGAGGTTGAGATCGAGGAGGAAATTCTGCCCCAGAGCCTTGCGCGCCGACAGCCCGTGCGCGGCGATCACCTCGCGCAGCGGGGGCAGGGTGTCGATGGTGCTCATCTATTGGCCTCTTGGGGGGGTGGCCGCGCCGTTGCGCAAAGGATTTTGTGCCTCCGGCGGGAGTTTTTCGGGCAAGATGAAGGGGGAGCGGGTCACGGCGTTGCCATGTCCTGCGCCAGTTTCAGCGCGGCGATCAGGCTGTCGGGGCGGGCGATGCCACGCCCGGCGATGTCGAACCCGGTGCCGTGGTCGGGCGATGTTCGCACGAAGGGCAGCCCCAGCGTCACATTCACGCCGGTGTCGAAATCCAGCGTCTTGATCGGGATCAGCGCCTGGTCGTGATACATGGCGATGGCGGCGTCGTAGCGGGCGCGGGCAGCAGCGTGAAACAGGGTGTCGGCGGGGTGCGGGCCGGAGAGGTCATGGCCTTCGCTGCGCATTTGGTCGATCAGCGGGGCGATCCAGTCCAGTTCCTCGTGCCCCATTGCGCCGCCTTCGCCCGCATGCGGGTTCAGTCCGGCGATGGCGAGCCGCGGCCGGGCGATGCCGAACCGCTCGCGCAGCCCGCGTTCCGTGATCTCGATCGTGCTGCGCAGCAGGTCCGGGGTCAGCGCGCGCGGCACCTCGGACAGGGCGATATGGATCGTGGCGGGGACCACCCGCAGCCGGTCGCTGGCCAGCATCATCACCACCCGGTCAACGCCGGCGAGCGCCGCCAGGAATTCGGTGTGGCCGGGATATGCGAAATCCGCCCCGTCGATCAGCACCTTCTTGGAAATCGGTGCGGTGCAAAGTGCGGTGGCGGCGCCGGATCGGACCAGTTCCACGGCCTGTTCGATGGCGGCAACGACCGCCGGAGCGTTGGCCGCATCGGGGGTGCCGGGCCGGACTGGCGCGGGAAAGTGCAGCGGCAGGACCGGCAGGGCATCGGCGCAGGCCCCGATTGCATTGGACGGGTCCGACAATTCGGCCACGGGCGTGTCGGGGGGCAGGTGGGCCGGGTCGCCGATCCAGACGAAGGGGCAGGTGTTACGCAGCGCGTCCCATGCCTTGGCGGCCAGTTCGGGGCCAATTCCCGCCGGGTCGCCGCAACTGAGCGCCACGGGGCCGGAGGCGCGAGCGGCGACGGTCATTCTTCGACGATCAGAGCATCCGCCCGCAACTGCTCGAGATAGCTGTCCGAAAAGGCGGTCAGCCGTTGCTGCGTCAGCGCGTTGGCTACCTGTTCGCGAGAAGCTTCCTCGTTCAGCGCGGCGGTTCGGCTGCACATCATGACCATCATCAGCATCTGACCGTTCGACCGGGTGAGCGCGGTCGAAATTTCGCCATTGTCCAGTTTGGCCAGTTCCAGTGCCACGTCCCGAGGGATCTTGCCCGGCGGCAATTCGTGGCGTTCGAGCAGTTCCGGCGGCAGGCCCTTGTTGATGCCGTAGAGATCGTCGCAGCGATCCACCCGGGCAATGATGTCGCCTGCGCGGGCCAGCGCCTCGGGCGTGCGGCCGCCGGGGATCAGATAGGTGGCGTAGTCGATGGCCGAATAGCTGGGCTGTGCCGGCGCGGTTTCACGAATGCCGCGCATCTGGAACAGTGCGACGGCATCGGGCAGGGCGATCGGGTCGGTGACCTCGCCGGGGGCAAGGTCGAGCAGCACCGGGCGCAGCCCGGCGGGCAGCCGGCCCAGCGAAAGCCAATCCATCCGCCCGCCATTGGTGCGGGTCTGCGACGCTGAATAGCGTTCGGCGGCGGCAGCGAAATCGGCCTGATTTGTAATCCGGGACAGTTCCTCGGCAAGCGCCTCGGCCCGCTCGACTGTCTGTGGGGTCACCGGGATGATGATCTCCGACAGTAGCACCTGTACCCCGCCACCCTGCGTCTGACCCAGAGCACGGTCGATTTCGGCGTCGGTGGGGCGTGCCTTGGCCAGGAACCGTTCCTGGATCAGGTTGCGCCATGCCAGGCTGACCTCGGTGAAATCACGCATGGTTTCGGTCTGTACCCCGCCGGCGGCGAGCGCCTTGAGGAACTCTTCGGTGGATAGTTCCGTCCGGCCCGCGAATTCCTCGATGCCGAGTTGCACGTCCTCGGGGGATACCGTTATTCCCGCTTCCTTGACGGCCTGTTGTTTCAGCCGGTCGTCGATCAGTGCTTCGCGCGCCAGTTTGGCCGGATCGCCGGGCGCGCGCAGCAGGCTCATCAGCCGGGTGCGCTGTTCCAGTTCGAAATTGGTGACGACGGTTTCATTGACCCTGATCGCGGGCGAAAACAGCCCTTGCGCAATCACCGGCCCGATGCCGGTTCCGGCCAGGATCGCCGCAGCGGCAAGGGCGCGGGCGCCGCGGGCCAGCCAGCCGCGGTTCGGGAAAGGATGGGTCAACTGCATTTACGCCTGTATCTGTCTTCGTTGCCGTCGATCGAGAAACCGTTCAGCGCGATGGTAAAGCCGAAATCCGTTGTCGGCACAACACTTGTTGACGAGGTATAGCGTCGCTGGACCGAGACATCGACGGTCACGCATTCGTTGCGATAGACCACGCCGAACCCGGCGCGGGTGGCCTGGTTGTCGGTGATGTCATAGCGCAGATGCGCCCGTGCGGTCCATTGCGTATGGATCAGGTATTCGCCGTCGAACCAGAATTCCGACTGTGCTTTCTCACGCCCTTCGATGCTGTCGGCACCGAGCCAGAGATAGGTACTGGACAGGCCGAGCCGGTCCCCGAACCAGTCGCCGCGGATCTCGGCCTTGTTGATGCCGAGGTCACCGTCCAGCAAGGTGCGCCCTGTCAGTGCCAGGCCCTGGTCGGTCAGGATCTGCCCGGCCACCAGCAGATCCGACGAGGTGCCGGACAGGCCGGAGGAAACCGAGAAGCCGGGATCGGCGGTGGTCCGGAAAACCTGGCCCAGTGTGGCCGAGGCCTGCCAGCCGCTGGGGGCATAGCGCGACCAGTTCACGCCGTAGACCAATGTCGGCCTGTGCTCGCGCTGGTCGGGGGCGGGAAACCGCGACAGCGACAGCAGGTTGCCGCGATCGAACTCGACGAACCGGCTTTCGTCCACCGGCACATCGCCGCCGTGCAGGTCGGTCCAGCCGACCTGAACCACCGGTTCGATCAGGTGCGTCGCGCCGGCGGCGGTGGTGCGCATCATCGGGTAGGCCAGTTTCAGCGCCGCGCGCGGCGTCGTGCGCAGGATATCGCCCGGATAGTTGCTGTCCTGATGGATGCGGAACAGATCTGCGGAAACGCCCATCAGCCAGTCTGCGCGCAGCCCGTTGCCGAACACCCAGTTGCGGCGCCAGTTGAAATCGGCGGTGGCACGTTGCACATCGCGGCCGATCACGTCCTCGTCGGACCTCCGGTGGTGGGTGTGAAACAACAGGCCGGTCCGCAACTCGCCGCCAATGCCGCGCGGATGGAACCGTTTTTCCCAGACCGCGTCAGCGACAAAGGTGGGCAGGGTTTCCTCGTTGTCCGACTCGCGCAACGACTCGAAATGGATCAGCCCGACGTGAAAGAAGTCGTCGCGCTTGATGCGCTCGAGCTTGATCTCGCTGCGCAGGCGGTCGACGTCGGGAAGACCGTAATCGTTGACATAGCTGTCATCCGACACCGCCTCGATATCGAAGACGAGCCGGAAGTCGTGCGGCAGTTCGAACCAGCCGTCGCTGAACAGGTATCCGCGATGCTCGCCCGGCATCAGGTCGTCACGGGTATAGGCGCCTTCGATGTTCAGGCGGCCCGCCCGATAGGCCTGACGATAACGAAAGCCCAGGGTGCGTGTCTTGGGTGACACGTAAGGCTCTACTGTCAGGTCGCGATGCGGCCCGATGGGAAAGAAATAGGGGATCTTTACCCCCGGTCCGAGTTTCGAGGTGATGCGCGCCGACGGCACCAGGAAACCGCGTGCCCGGTCCAGCGTCGGGTCCGGCAGGCGGAAGCGCGGGAAATAGAATACTGGCACGTCGAGGATACGGAACTGCGCATCCTCGAAATACAGTTGCCGTTCCTGCTGATCGTGGATGATCTTGCGGGCGCGGATCTGCCAGAGCGGCGGGCGACCGTCCTCGCAGACCTTGCACGAGGTCACGGCGGTCTTGAACAGTTGCGAATAGCGGCCATCCACGCGGGCCATCTGCAGTGCGGCGAGCTGCAACTGCTGATCCATCACCACGCGTGCGCCGCTGATCAGGCCGTTCTGCAGCCCGGTATCCATTTCGGCACCGGTGGCCAGCACGGTGATCCGGCCGCCCTGATCGATGCGCACCGGGCCGTCGATCGACAGTTTGCCGTTTTCCCGGTCGAAGGTGATGCGGCTTGCGCTGATGCGGGTATCGCCCTGAAATGCTTCCACGTTGCCTTCGGCCACCAGCGTGCGCTCGGGCGTGATGAACACCCGGTCTGCCACCAGTGAGGACGGCATCGGCGCGGTATCTGCATCCGGCGCGCTACCGGTCTGCGCCGCGGCGGACAGGCCCGTCCCCAGGACAATTGCGGCGGCGAACAACCAGCGGCGCATTATCCGTCCTCCGCGTGCAGCAGCAGGCCAATGGTCAACATCACCGAGGCCAGCGGCGGTGCCCAGGCCGCCAGCAGGACCGGGAGTTGATCGTTCTCGCCGAGGATCTGCGCGAAATTTCGGACGAAATACAGGCCGAACCCGAGAAGCACGGCCATCAGCACCGCGATGCCGGTGCCGCCGAACCGCGCGTGCCGCATGGTAAAGGCGGCGCCGACCAGAACCATTGCCACCAGAAACAGGGGGCGGGCCAGCTGCGACTGATAGAGCACCTCGTGCTTGGTGGTCGAGAACCCGGCCTGGCGAAGCTGGCGGATCATGTCGGGCAGGGCGTAGATCGAGATGCCGGTGGGCCGGCCCAGACTGTCGCGGATGCGTTCCTCGGTCAGCGTCGTCGGGATCTCGAGCTCGTCATGCTGCGCCGAATTGGATTCGGGATTCAGCCCCGCCACCAGCGGCCATACCTTGGCGTCCAGCAGCAGCCAGTGGTCGCCCATATACCGGGCCGTCGCGGCCTCGATCCGGCGCACCGGAGACCCTTGGGGGGCGTAGGACAGCACCGTGACGTGATAGAGCGTCGGCATGTCACCGGACCCCGAATACCCGGTGGCGTGGATCACCGACTGACCTTGCGCGCCGCCCTGGCGCAGCCACAGCCCTTCGCCGGACAGGGACAGCGTCGATACGCCGCCGGTCCGATAGGTGTCCGACAATTGCTGATAATATTTCGATGTGGCCGCCACGATGGGGTTCAGCGTGCTGACCGCCAACACTCCCACAAGCGTGGCCACCGCCACCGGCGCGGCGAGCGCCCGGATTCCCGACCGCCCCGTGGCCCGCGTCACCACCAGTTCGCTGCTGCGGGCCAGCCCGACAAACAGCACGA
>CAYGNB010000132.1:0-8120 GCA_964351135.1 uncultured Rhodobacterales bacterium
TGATAGATCCACTGCCAGATCTGACCCACGCGCATCCGCGCCTGTTTTTCAGGGGTGCCTGCGGCGATCAGTGCGTCGCGCATTGCCTCGCGGGTCATGCCGACAAGGTTGACCGGCCCGTCGGGCAGCTTGCGCGGGATGGTCAGGACGTCCTGCGTGATCGGGGCGGATTGGGTCATGGCGCGGCTTACCGTTGTGGTGAAGCCGGTCATATAGGGCAATCCGCCGCCGATTTGAACGAAAAAACGTACCCGCCCCCGGAGGGGCGGGACAGGGGTATCAGACAGGGCGCCTTATTGGCTGCAGCGCTTCTCGGCGTCGTCGATCGCGGCGGTAAAGCCCAGCAGCGAAAACGTGTCGCTGGTCTGGGTGCCGCGTGCCGACCGCGCGGTCAGCACCGCTTCGGCCCCGCGTTTCATGGCGGTGATGATCTTGGCGTCATCCGACGCGGTGGCCGGCCAGGCCCATTCGCCATCCGAGAACAGTTCGAAACTGTTGCCCGAGATGTTCATGTTGACGGTCGATCCCTTGGCGAAGGGATAGCCGCCGGTAAACGCGATCTGACCCTTTACCTTGTCCTTGGGGCGGTAGAACACGAACAGCAGGATGTCGCCGCGCCGCACCGCCACCTCGCGGCCGCCACGGGTGTTCTTGGTGCTCTTGGGCGCCGACACGCTCCAGCATTCGGTCGGGTCCTTCTCGACGAACACGCTCCAGTCGGTCTTGGCCGCGACCCTGTTGGTGCTCGTTCCCTGCTTGTTCTGTGCGGTTGCGGTGGTGGCGATCCCGGCCACACACAGGGCCGCCAACACGCGGCCGAATTTCGATACCATCTGTCCAGCCTCCAGACCGTCCATTGCCTCAGTTCCGGGGCGGGTCGCGGGTTCTGACACCCGTCTGATTGCAGTCGCCCCTTGCTTGCCGATTGCACAAGTCTAGCTTAGTTTTCAAGCCCAGCGAAAGGGCGAAAGCCCCAACTTCCCCGAACCGTGAGGTGTTATCGTGACCGAACCCGTTCCTATGGCGGAAATCTGGCGCGGCGATCTGCTGGAAAGCCTGCATCTTGGGCATGCGGTGATCTGCGATGCGGACGGGGGCATTCTGCGCGCCTGGGGCGATCCCGGCGCGGTGATCTATCCGCGGTCGTCCTGCAAGATGATCCAGGCGTTGCCGCTGGTCACTTCGGGTGCGGCGGCGAAATACGGCCTGGGCTCGGAACAGCTCGCGCTGGCTTGCGCGTCGCATAACGGCGCGGCGATCCACACTGACCGGGTATCGGCGTGGATGGACCAACTGGGGCTGGGCGACGCCGATTTCCGTTGTGGGCCGCAGGAACCGGCGGATCTGCCCGCCCGCGACGCGCTGATCCGGGCCCATGAAATCCCGTGCCAGGTGCATAATAACTGTTCCGGCAAACATGCCGGGTTCCTGACGCTGGCGGCCCACATGGGGGCCGGACCGGAATATGTCGAGATCGACCACCCGGTACAGCAGGCGGCGCTGGCCGCGTTCGAGGACGTGACCGGCGAGGACAGCCCCGGCTATGGCATCGACGGGTGCTCGGCTCCCAATTTCGCAACTACCCTGTACGGGCTCGCGCGTGCAATGGCATGGTTCGCCAGTGCGCATGATCGGTCGGACCGTACCAGCGCCGCCGCGGCGCAACTGACCGAGGCGATGATCGCGCATCCCGATCTTGTGGCGGGCGAAGGCCGCGCCTGCACCGCGCTGATGCGCGCGATGGAGGGCCGCGCCGCGGTCAAGACCGGGGCCGAGGCGGTGTTCACCGCGATTCTGCCGGAAAAACGCCTGGGCATCGCGGTGAAGATCACTGATGGCGCGACGCGCGCCAGCGAATGCGCGATCACCGCAATTCTCGCTGGTCTGGGCGTGATCGACCCCGCCAGCCCCACCGCGCGCACCTATATGAATGCGCCGCTGTTGAACCGGCGGGGCGTGAACTGCGGATCGATTCGTCCAGCCGCCGCGCTGACCTGATCCTACATCTCGATGATTTCGGCGATCTCGACCGATCCGCTGCCATCGACCACCATCGGGCAGCCTTTGGCCATTTCGCAGGCGGTTTCGATATCGGCTGCGGCGACCACCGAATAGCCCGAGGTAGGGTTGGCGCCGCCATCGTCGGTCACGCCCGCGCCAGTCACGGTTTTCGACAGGCCGACAGGCGCGCCGGGCGTGATCAGCGTGTCCCCCATGCCGCCCATCCAGGCCTGCCAGGCGGCCATGGCCTTTTCGCCGTCTTCCGGCGTCTCGGGCTTGGCACCGCCGTGATAGACATACAGAAACTGTGGCATCGTCTTTCCTCCATGATGAATATTCAGGTCAACAAGGCTTCGAGCCTGCGCAGTGACGAGGTCCAGCCCCGTTCGTGGTTGTCGCCCGACTCGCGATCTGCGAGGTCGCGGTGATCGAGGATCAGCCGCGCGCCCTTTTCCGAGACTTCGACGCTCAGCGTGACATGGCTTTCGTGACCGCGCCGGTCGTCGTCATCATGCCAGCCCCAAGTGAAACCGACCGACCGCGGCGGGTCCACATGGGTGACATGGCCAGATACCTTGAACCGCTGGCCTTCGCCGTTCACCATGACCGAAAACCACGGCCCGGTGCGGGTGAAATCCAGCGTATGCTCCGGCACATGAACCCCTTCGGGCCCCCACCATTTCAGCAGGTTTTCGGTTCGGGTGACCCAGGCGAACAGCGTTTCGGGCGCCACCGGGAAATCCCGTTCGAGATGCAGGTCCGTCATGTGTCATCCGCCTCCAGCATTGCCGCTTCCAGCCGGTCCAGGCTGGTTTCCCAGAAGGTGCGGCGCGACAGGGTCCACTCGGCAATCGCCCGCAACCCGTCCGGGCTGGCCGAATAGAGCCGCCGGGTTCCCTCCGCACGCCGCGTGACCAGACCCGCCTCGTGCAACACCTTGAGATGGCGCGAGATCGCCGCGCCGGTGATTCCACGTCCCGCTATCAGGCCGCCTGCCGGGGATTCGCCGTGCTGAATCAGCTGTTCGACAATCGACAGGCGTGTGTCGTCTGCGAGTGCCGAAAATACCTTGGTCAAAGTTGCCATGCCATTATTTAACATAGTTGTTAAATAAAGCAACGCTCACGTTGCGCCCGCCTCGACACGTTGCTGTGTAGACTTGATTCGGGCCTTACCGCTAAAATACTCATGCTTGATTCGTTTTATTAAACAAAGTTGCAGGAGAACCCTTCATGTTGCGGAGCCTATTTTATCTGACCCTCGGGGCGTTTTTTGTGCTGGCGGGATGTACACCTCCGCAGCCGCCCGAGCCCGCCGCAGAGGTGGCAAGCAGCAGTGGCGGCAGCAGCTCCAGCGGCAGCAGTTCTGGCGGAAGCACAGGCGGCAGCAGCAGCGGTGGTGGTGCCACGGGTCAGAGCGCAGGCGGTTTCAACGGCGCCGGTGGCGATGGCGGTGGTGCCGGTGGCGGCGGTGGCGGTGACGCCGGCGGCGATTCAGGAGGCGACGCCGGTGGCGACTCAGGCGGTGATTCCGGTGGCGACTCGGGCGGCGATGGCGACGGTGACGGCACTGGCGGCGATGACGGCGGCGGTTCCAGCTGGGGCTAAACGGCAGGGAAACCGATGATTATCGGACATCGAATGAACAAGATTCGCGGGGCGGCAGCCGTTGTCGCCCTGGTTGGCCTGACCTATGTATATCCGGCTGGCGCCGAAACTGAGGCGCCGAGCACGGCGGCGCCCCCCAAGATCGCCATCGTTATCGGCAACCAGGATTACGAGAACGTTGCCGACCTGGGCAATGCGCGCAAGGATGCCGAAGACATTGCCGCCTTGCTGCGCGAGTTCCAGTTCAACGTTTTCGACGGCTTCGATCTGGAAAAGCGGGAATTCGAGGAATTGCTGCGTACCGCTATGCTGAACATCCCGCAGAATGCGGATGTGGTGTTCTACTATGCCGGTCACGGCATCCAGATCGGCCGGCGCAACTATCTGCTGCCGGTGGATGCGAAATTCGAGAGCATCTATGACGTGCCGCTGGAAACCATGACGCTGGATCGGGTGATCGACACCCTGGCGGCGCGTGGCGCGGCGCATCTGGCGATCCTCGATTCCTGCCGGGACAACCCGTTCGAAAACATCCGGTTGGCCGCCGATCTGGATGCCAACCTGTTCGAAACCCGCGTCGGGTTCGATGTGTTCCGTACGCCGATCAATTCGATCGTGGCCTATTCGACCTCGCCCGGCGCAACTGCGATGGACGGTGAGGTTGGCCAGAACAGCCCCTATACCTCGGCTGTGCTGACCATCGCGCGCGAGGCGCCGTCCGAAAACATCCTGCAGCTCTTTCCGCTGATTCGCGAACGTGTGCATACCGCGACCGAAGGCCGGCAGGTGCCGTGGGAAAGCTCGACGCTCGTGCGGCCGTTCTACCTCGCCCAGTTGGAACAGGACGCCACGCCGGATGTCGCCACCGATGCGGCGCCGGATCCCGTCACCGACGCCGCGCCGGTTACGATCTCGTATGCCGGGCGGTTCGATCGCGCGGTGCCGCTGGACGCGGCCATCGCCGCCGAACTGGGCCAGACCGTTCGTTCGGCAAAACTGGTGGAAGCCCCGGAAAACGGCGTGGTCGCGCTGAACGACCCGGAACGGGACGGGACGGTGATCTATGCACCTGAAATTGCGGATATGCGCGCACTGGACGTTGCCGACCGCGGTATGAGCGACAGGTTCACCGTCGAAGTCACACCCGTGTCCGGTCCGCCCCGGCTGGTTTCCGTGGCACTGGATCTGACGCTGGACGCCTGCGATCTCGAAGCTGGCGACACGCTGGATCTGGACGGGGTAGGCGTATTCCGCCTGCCCAATGAACTGGATCTTCGCAGCGGCCTGCCGATCTGCGAAGCCGCCTCGCAGCGCGACCCGGACGTCGCGCGATTCCGTTACCAACTGGGCCGCCTGCAGCAGGGCGCCCGCCAGTTCGACGCGGCCTATGACAATTTCCGCAGTGCCGCCGATGCCGGGCATATGCGCGCCAAACACGCGCTGTCGGTGCTGCTGGACTCGGATCGCCTGGACCGTGACGTGACCGGGATCCCCTATGATCCGGAACAGGCGCTCGACCTGCTCGAGGAAGGCGTCGCGCAGCAGGATCCCTATGCGCTGCACCGGCTGGGCAAGCGGCTGATGCGCGAAGGTGAAACCGAGGCCGAGCGCAAGCGCGGTTTCGAACTGCTCGAACGCGCGGTCGAACTGGGCCACACGTTCTCGATGAACGAGCTGGGCGTTTATTTCCTGACCAAGGATACCGACCACTACATCCCCGAACGCGGCATGCGCTATCTGCGCGCCTCGGAGCTGCGCGAGGATATCTATGGCTACAACAACCTCGGCTTCGTGGCGCTGAATGGGTTGGATGGGAACCCGACCGATTACCGCAAGGCGCTCGGCTATTTCCAGGCCGCGTCCGAGGGTGGCCATCCGACCGCACCGGCCAACATTGCGCGGATGATCCTGCGCGGCCAGGTCGGCGGGCGCGACACGGTCGAGGCCCTGCGCTGGTATGACCTTGCGCTCGAACGCGGCGACGGTTGGGGCGGTGCCAACGGCGCCATCATCATCGGCAAGGGCGACGTGCCCGGACGTGGCCCGACGGATGCGGCGGTGCGTGCCGCCAAGGCCGCCAGCCTGACCAACGAAGGCGCGGCCAAAAAGGCGCGCGAGACCCTGCAATCCCTACCGGCGGGGGCGCTGAACAGTGCCATGCAAATGGTTCTGAACGAGGTTGGACAAACTGTGACCGTCGATGGTCAGATCGGCCCGGCCACGCTGAGTGCGCTGGAGGCGGCGAGTGCCGAATATGGCATGCAGGTGCCTTCGGAGGCTCGTTCCGACCCGATGGCGCGGCTGCTGCAGGCCACGCGGGTCTATTGGGCCAAGAACCCGGTGCGGCTGGATCTGTTCTGATCAGGCCGCCGCCCGGCCCGAGAACTGCTCTTTCGCATAGCCCTGCAGGAACAGCAGCGCGGTCAGATCCCCGTGGTTGATGCGTATGTCGCACTGCGCGGCCACTGTCGGCTTGGCATGCAGCGCAACCCCGGTGCCAGCGCGCGACAGCATGCCCAGATCGTTGGCACCATCGCCCACTGCGATCACATCGGTTTCCGACAGGCCCAGCCGCGCGGTGATACCGGCCAGCGCCTCGACCTTGGCGGCGCGGCCAAGGATGGGGCGGGCGACGTCGCCCGTCAGCCGGCCATCGGCTAGCAGCAGCGTGTTGGCGCGGTTTTCGTCAAACCCCAGCCGGGCCGCCACCGCCTGCGTGAACGCCGTGAACCCGCCGGACACCAGCGCCGCATGACCGCCCTGCGCCTTCATCGTCGCGACCAGTTCGCGCCCGCCGGGCATCAGCGTGATGCGATGTTCCAGTACCCGGTCGATCACGCTTGCGTCCAGCCCGCGCAGCAGGCCGACCCGTTCGATCAGCGCGCCCTCGAAATCCAGTTCGCCGTTCATCGCATGGGCGGTGATGTCCTTGACCCGGTCGCCCACGCCCGCCTCGTCGGCCAGTTCGTCGATACACTCTTGCTCGATCATGGTGCTGTCCATATCGGCGAGCAGCATCTTCTTGCGCCGCCCGTCCTGCGGTTGCACCACCAGATCCACGCCCAGGCGCTGCAGATCCTCCCAGACCTGCCAGAGGTTGTCCGGGCGGGCCGGCAGGGTGAACTCGGCGGCCTCGTCCGGGGCGAGCCACGATACGTCGCCGCCGCCCCATGCGTTGCGCAGCGATTCGGCCAGCGCCGGGTCCAGCGTTGGACGGGCAGGGGCGGTAAGCAGGGTGACGACAAACATGGCGGCTCCGGGCGTGAGTGCGATTCGGCGTTGGTATAGGGCGCAACCGGCGGCGGGGAAACCGGTGTCAGAGCGGCGCGCCGCCCCGCCAGACCGCACGCAGGTGCAGATCGTCCGACAGGTGGAGGATGTCGGCGCGGGCACCGGGCGTCAGCCGTCCGATCCGGTTATCGCAGCCGATTAGCGTGGCGGGGATCGTTGTCGCCATGGCCAGTGCGCCGGGCAGGTCCAGATCGGCGGCGGTCATTATATTGCGCAGAGCGCGGGTCAGATCCAGATCCGCGCCCGCAAGGGTGCCGTCGGCCAGCGTCAGCCGCCCGCCTGCGCGGCGAATCTCGCGACCGTTGAGCGTAAAGGCGGTGATATCGGAGCCCGCCGTGGCCATCGCGTCGCTGACCAGAAACACCCGTCCCGGCCCGCGCTTGGCGCGCAACGCGGCGGCGATGGTTCGCGGATGCACATGTACCAGGTCGGCGATCAGCCCGGCCGACAGCGCCCCGCACTCCAGCGCCGCGCCGACCAGCCCCGGCTCGCGGCTGCCCAGCTGGCTCATGGCGTTGAACAGGTGGGTGACACAGCGCGCGCCATGATCCGCAGCTTCGGCGCAGGCGGCAAACCCCGCATCGCTGTGACCCAGAGATAGCAAAATACCGGCATCGGCCAGCGCCCGCATTTGCGCGGGCGTCACGCTCTCGGGCGCGATGGTCACTTTCAGCACCGGCAGTTGTCGCGCAGCCGCCAGCAGCAGGTCGAGGTCGTTCTCTCGCATCGGGCGGATCAGCGCCGGGTCGTGGGCGCCCTTGCGCGCCAGCGACAGATGCGGGCCCTCCAGATGCAACCCGGCAATGCCCGCAACCCCCTGAGCCTGCGCATCATACACCGCAGCGATGGCTGCGCGCGTGATCTCGGGCCGGTCGGTGATCAGCGTCGGCAGGATCGAGGTCGCGCCCAGCCGCGCATGGGCGTCTGCCATGATCCGCAGTGTTTCCACCGTCGGTGCGTCGTTGAACATCACGCCGCCGCCGCCATTGACCTGCAGATCGACGAAACCGGGGGACAGGATGCCGCCATCCAGCCGCCGGTTTTCGGTGCCGTCAGGCACCTTATCCGCAATCGCGGCCACGCGCTCGCCGTCCAGCAGCAGCGTCTTGCCGCGATGCATCCGCTCGCCGTCGAAGATTTCTGCCCCGGTCAGGGCGATCCGGGCCTGTCCGGTCATGAGGCGTCCTCCATCTCGGCCGCCAGCAGCAGCGCCCCGTCGAG
>CAYGNB010000133.1:0-6082 GCA_964351135.1 uncultured Rhodobacterales bacterium
GGCGCGCGCACGTCGCGCATCATCTGCCAGCCGGTCGCGCCCGAGGCGGTCGCGGCCTCGATCATCTCGGGCGGGGTCGAAACCAGCCCGTGGCGCGTGTACCGGATCATCGGCACGATGGCATAGGCGCAGATCGCCAGAAAGGCCGAGAATTCGCCGATCTGGAAAAACATCAGCACCGGGATCAGGAATACAAACAGCGGAATGGTCTGCAGCATGTCGCAGACCGGACGCATCACCTTCCACGCCAGCGGGCTGACCGCGCAGAGCAGCCCCAGCGCACCTCCGGCCACGGCGCAGGCGAACACCGCCGCACCCGACAGGTAGAGCGACAGCAACGCCCGGTCCCAGAGCCCCGAAACGAGGATCGTCGCGAGCAGGATCAGCGACAGCACGGCCAGACGCCGCCCGCCCGCGACCCAGCCCAGCGCCGCCGCCCCCACCAGCACGAAGGGCCAGGGCAGTTCGGCAATGCCGGTTTCCAGCATCCCCGCGCCAATCACCAGCATCAGCCCCGCGGTCAGCGAGATGCGCCAGGCGACCAGCGCCCCGATCGCGACCGCCGCCGCCAGGAACCCCGCGCTCATCGCCGGGGTCCAGGCGAACCCCCAGGTAAAGGGCAGCACCGCCTGATCCAACCCGATCCTGAGCGGCAGCAGCACATAGAACATCGCCCCGTTCTTGATCGCATCCAGCGCGGCACCGTTAGCGGCTGTGAATGCGCTCAGGCCGCTATCCACGCGATCGGCCACCGGGGTCAGCCATGCGAAATCGCCCGGCGCGGGCAGGTGCGACCAGAAGGCCAGCGTCAGTACCGCCGCCAGCGCCAGAAGGCCCAGCGACACCCGCCCGTCGCGGGGGTGCCATTCGGTGGCCAGCACGCCGCTCATCCGGTCTATGACCACGGCAAAGACGACGATCACCAGCCCGGCCAGCAGCGAGGCGCCGAACTGCGCCTTGCGCATGGTCAGCAGGACCTCCCAGCCGATGTCGTTGAACCCACCGATCACCGCGGCGATGATCACCATCGACAGCGCCGCCATCAGGCATTGATTGACCCCGACCATGATCTGCGTCGCGGCCGACGGGATCTCGACCTGAAACAGCTGCTGCGCGCGGGTGCCGCCGGCCATCACCGCAGCCTCCTTGATCTCGGGCTCGACCCGTTCGAGCCCCAGCAGCACGTTGCGCGCCATCGGCGGCGCGGCATAGATGGCACTGGCGATCAGCCCGACCACGGGGCCGAACCCGAACAACAGCAGCAGCGGCGTGAGATAGGCGAAGGTCGGCACCGTCTGCATCACGTCCAGCACCGCCTGCACCGCCGGGCGCAGACGCGGCCATTCATTGGCCAGGATGCCGATCCCGCCACCGATCACCAGCGCCAGCGGCACCGACACCGCCACCAGCGCCAGGGTGTTCATGCTTTCGACCCAATAGCCCGAGGCCAGCACGAACCCGAGGCCGAGGAAGCCCAGCGCCGCCATCGGCGCCCCGCCCAGATACCAGCCCAGCGCCGTGACAATGCCGATGACCATCGGCCAGGGGGTCGCACCGAGCGCGAGGTTCGCCCACTCCATCGGATACCGCATCAGGGCGGAAAACAGCCGCGCCGCCGGCTTGATCGCCTCCAGCAGCCAGGTCAGCGCGGTGCCGACCCAGTCGGTCGCGGGCAGGGTCCACGCGGCGGGCCATTTCACCAGCCACGGCGCAACGGGTTCGAGCGCGAGGCACAGCGCACCCACCAGCAGCACTACCAGCGCCGCCTGCGCCCCGGCGCTCAGCCGCGATCCGCGCAGGTCCGGCTCGGTCATGCGTCCTCGACCTGCAGCGCCGCGGCGAGATCGGCGGGATGCACGGTGCCGACGCAATGGCCCGCCCGATCCCAGACCGGCACCGGCTGATAAAGGTCCATGCAGCGCGCCAGCGCGGCATCCAGCGTCATGTCGGGCCGCAGACCGGGATCGTCGGGGCCGCGTTCGCCATCGCCGGCCCGCATCACCGACGCCACCCGCGCATGCTGCCCCTTGGCCACGTCGCGGGAAAATTCGCGCACGTAATCGTCCACCGGATTCAGCACGATATCGGCCGGCGTCCCAATTTGCACGATCCGCCCGTCGCGCATGATCGCGATGCGGTCGGCCAGTTTCAGCGCCTCGTTGATGTCGTGGGTGATGAAGACGATCGTGGTCTTCAGCTTGGCCTGGATCTGCAGGAACTCGTCCTGCAACTGCCGCCGGATCAGCGGATCGAGCGCCGAAAACGGCTCGTCAAGGAACCAGACCTCGCAGTCGGCCACCAGCGACCGGGCGATGCCGACCCGCTGGCGCTGCCCGCCCGACAGCTGGCGCGGATAATGGCTCTCGCGCCCGCCCAGCCCCACCAGGTCGATGACCTGCTGCGCCTTTTCCCGCCGTGCCGTGCGCCCGATGCCCTGCACCCGCAGCGGATAGGCCACGTTGTCGGCAACCGTCATATGCGGGAACAGGCCGAAATGCTGGAACACCATGCCCAGTTTCCGGCGGCGCAACTCGATCAGCCGCTGCCGGCCGGCCTGCATGATGTTCTCGCCATCGATCAGCACCTCGCCGCCAGTGCCCGGCAGCAGTTGCGAGATACAGCGGATCAGCGTGGACTTGCCCGACCCGGACAGCCCCATGATCACGAACAACTCGCCCTCGCGGACCTCGAAACCGGCATCCTGCACCGCCGGGATGAACCCGTTGGCCCGCAGATCGTCGGCGGCGCGGGCGGCATCGCCGCCCGCCCGTTCCAGCGCCGAGGCCAGCGCCTTGTCGGCACCGGTCCCGAACACCTGCCACAGGCCGCGGCAGACGATTGCCGGGTTGTCACTGCCGTTCACCTGTGCGGGCTCACTTGGTCGCGGCATCCACGACCGGGCGCCATTTGTCCTCGTTGTCCGACATCCACTGGGCGACCACCTCTTCGACGGCACCGCCATCAACGTCGATCGCGCCCATCATCGGCTGCTGATCCCCGACCGCGAGCTGATAGGTCTCGAGGATCTCATAGGCCGCCGGCCATTTATCGGCGAAACCCGCCCAGCCGGCCTTGAAGATCCGCGACGGCGCGAAATCGCAGTCATGGGTGGCGTTGGGGTTCGATCCCCAGGCCGGATCGTTGAAACAGTCCTCGTTGCCCACCGGCAGATCGACGAATTTCACGTCATAGGCGGACATCGCCCAGTGCGGCTGCCAGAAGGTGATCAGCAGCGGCGATTTCTTTTCGGTCGAGGCGCGCAGTTCGGTGATCAGCGCACCTTCGGACCCGGCGGGCACCGCCTTGAACGGCAGGTCGAACCCCGTCATCCGGTCCGCGCCCGGCGTTCCCCAGTCGGCGGGGTAATCCACCAGACGCCCCATCGGAATGGTTTCCGCCGTGGCAAAGATCTGTGCGCAGTCGCGCAGCGCGTCGAGCGCGGGCAGCCCCGGGCACAGATCGGCCACATGCGCCGGGTATGCGATGCCTTCGCGCGCCTCCAGCCCCAGGTCGCCGATCTCGACCACGGTGCCTTCGTCGATCTTCTTGGCATATTCGTCGGACACGTTCGACGACCAGATTTCCAGCGTGGCGTGAATGTCGCCATCGGCCAGCGCCTGGAACTGGTTCATCATGCCCGCGGTCACGTATTCCACCTGATAGCCGGCGGCCTTGAGCATCTCGCCCGCGACATGGGTCGTCACATGCTGGCCGGTCCATTCGTTGATCGCCAGCTTGATCGGTTCGTCCACCGCGCCCATTTCGGCGGCCTGGACAGCCCCGGCCAGAACAGTAACGGCCAGCCCTATTCCAAAGCGTTTCATCGCTTCACTCCCTGATTTGATCTTGTTCGCACGAGTATTCGGGAATTCCCGCCTTCTGTCACCCGGATTATCCGGCTTTTCTGGACAGAAACGCCCGAAAAGCCTAAACTCAAAACATCTTTTGATTGAGTATTCCTGTCGCAGGTTATTGGCGCGATGAATTCAAGCGGGCATGATCCGCCGGTGCCGGATGCACCGGATGGCGACCAGCCTCTGACAAGCCGTATTGCGGCCGTCGCCTTTGCGGATGTCGCCAATTATTCACGACACATGGCCGAAGACAGCGTCGGCACCATCAAACGATGGGCGGCATTGCGCGAAAACGTCCTGCTGCATGAATTGCGCAAGGCCGGCGGCCGTTATGTATCCAACGCCGGGGATGCGATGCTGGCCGAATTCACCTCGGCCACCAGCGCGGTGAGCTGGGCCGTCGCGGTGCAGGCCAAGCTGCGCGACCGTCCGGCATCGGACCGCGATCTGCAGCTGCGTATCGGGATCAATATCGACGACGTGGTGGATGACGGCGACACGCTGCAGTCGGACGGCGTGGTGATCGCCGCGCGCATCCACCAGATCGCCGCCCCCGGCGAAATCGTGGTGACCCAGATGGTGCGCGATATCGTGCGCGGTCGGATGCCGGTCACGTTCCGCGACCGGGGCACCCCGACGCTGAAGAATATCAAACGCGCATTGCGGATTTATTCAGTCGAAACCCATGGCGGTGATGAAAATCTGACGCGGCCCCATGCGTCATGGACATCACGCCCGACGATTGCGGTGCTGCCGTTTCGCGACCCGTCCGGGCAGGACGATGACCGGTATTTCGGCGAAGGCATCACCGAGGACATCATCACCGGGCTGTCGCGCAGCCGCGCCATGTTCGTCGTCGCACGCAATTCGACCCTGCATATCGCCCAGAACGGCAAGGGCTATCGCGCGATTGCCAGCGAACTGGGGGTCCGGTATCTGCTGACCGGCTCGATCCGCCGGGCCGCGAACCGGCTGCGCATCCATGCCGAACTGGTCGAAGCGGATCGCAGCCGCGCGTTATGGGCGTCGAATTTCGACGGCACAAATGCCGATCTGTTCGATTTTCAGGACCGGATCGTATCTGGCATCGTGTCCGAGATCGAACCGCAGGTGATCGAAACCGAGATCGCGAACCTGGGCAACCGCCCCACCGACAGTCTCGACGCCTATGACTGTGTGTTGCGGGCGATGTCGGGGATCTACAGCGGCGAACGGGCCGGCTATGAATCGGCGCTGAACCTGCTGGACCGGGCGATTGCGCTCGACCCCGCCTATGCGCAGGCCCATGCCAATCTGGCGTGGACGCTGAATTTCTGGATCACCGACCGGCACAGCACCGACCCGGCGACCGACCGTACCCGCGCCATCCGGCATGCGCGCGAAGCGGTCGATCTGGACCCGGACGATGCGTTCAGCCTGGCAATTCGCGGCCATATCCTGTCCCTGCACGAAGGCCAGCCGCGCGAGGCGCTGGACCTGCTCGAAGACGCCCTGCGGCAGAACAGCAACCTGCCGCTGGCCTGGGCCCTGAGCGCGGTCAGCCTTTGCTATATCGGCGATGGCGACGAAGCCCGCGACCGCATGCTGAACGTGTGGCGGTTGTCGCCCTTCGATCCGATGAACTATTTCTTCTGGTCTGCCGCCGGTCTGGCCGAACTCGTGGCCGGAAACTATGCCGAGGCCAGCCGTTATCTGTCCAAGGCGCATCTGGCCAAGCCGAACTTCGTGGCGGCCCTTCGGCTGCTGGTGGTCGCACAGGCGCTGGATGGCGAGACGGACAAGGCAAAGGCGACAGCGCAGGACTATCTGCGCCTCGATCCGGATTTTTCGATTTCGCAGTTCATGCGCTGGTACCCGGTCGAACAGACCGAGCACCGCGAACGCCTGATCCTGGGCCTGAGCCTGGCTGGATTGCCCGGATAGCCAGCGCACAGGCGCGACCGGCAATCCGGAGACGAACGCGCCGTACGGCACGTATTTTGAACCGCTATTACAGGAAGGAGATTTGACATGAGTACGCTTGGTACATCCGCCGGACGATCCGCGTCACAGGGGCTCGGGCTGGGTCTGGGCGCGTCGCGCGGGCTTGGGCTCGGGTTGGGTCTCGGCCTCGGGCTGGGCAACGGGCTGGGGCTGGGAAACGGGCTGGGGCTCGGCAGTGGATTGGGGCTCGGCACCGGGCTCGGGCTTGGAAACGGCCTCGGATTGGGCAACGGGCTGGGACTGGG
>CAYGNB010000133.1:6182-8103 GCA_964351135.1 uncultured Rhodobacterales bacterium
TGGCGGGATCGGGCTGATCCGCAGCTACTACGGCACGCCGATCGAACTGGCGCTGCTGCCCTGGGCGCTGGATTTCACCCCCGACAACGCCGGGAACCCGCCCTTTCCGCTGGAATATATCATCAACCCATACCAGTCCGGCAACCCGCCGCTGGAATGGCGGACCGAGGACTGGGACCCGGCGCTGCGGTTCTGGTCGCTGCGATTCGATCCGCATCTGGGCGAATGGCTGCGCGCCGCCGACCGGACGGAACCGGCGACGCTGGCAGCGCTGGAATTCGCCGGGGAATGGGGCGACTGGCATCCGTCGCGTATAAACCCCGAAACGCTGGACTGGCTGGAAGCGGATGACCTGAATTGGCGGCCGGGCGTGGCTGGCGCCTTCGGCCATATCTCGGACGAAATCGAGGCGCTGCGGGTCTATATGGAAAACGACCGCCAGAACTATCTGGTCGAGGCGGACGTGCAGGCGGACGGAATGCCCGCCTACCTGATCCATTTCTGCCAGATCAATTCCTTTGAACATCCGCGCACGCTGGAACTGATCAATGTCGGCCTGTCGGTCAGCAACGTGGCCTACATGGCCTACAAGGCGCATTACCGGCGGGTGCGGCCGTCGGTGCTGTGTCCCGGCCTGACGGTCCCGTTCGGGCCGCCATCGCACCCGGCCTTTCCCAGCGGCCATTCCTTCACCGCGCATTTCCTGTCGCTGCTGCTGCTGGAGATACCGGGGCTCTACTGCCGCTACGGGGTGCAAGACCCGGCGCATGCCCCGGGTTCCGGCGAGTTGCTGCGCAAACCTGTCTGGTCCGACCTCAACGGCCGCGCCCCGATCCCGTCGCCGCTGCTGGACATCGCACAGCGCATGGCGGTGAACCGGGAACGGATCGGTGTGCATTATCCCTCGGACAGCTATGGCAGCCGCCATCTGGCCGCCGGGCTGTGGGATGTTCTGATCCACCAGACACCGCAGAATCCCGCCGCTGCGGGGCCGATCGCCTGCCCGACGCTGCTGTCGGTGCTCGAACAGGCCAAGGCCGAATGGCCGCTGCCCGCCGGCTGGGTCTGAGGCCGGACGCGCGGGGTTTCAGATCCCGCGCACCCACAGGCCCAGGTTGTTGTCGCCCGCCACCAGATCGGCGAGCGCCCGCGGCGTGACGGGCAAGCCATCGGTGCCGGTGACGGCGCAGACCAGATCGGCGCCGGGATCGGTGTTGGCCCGGTCGAAGGGGCAGGAGATTTCCACCAGCAACAGCACGACGCCGGCCTGCAGCTCGAATTCGGCGCGGGCAGCGGCCAGCGGGTCGCCCGGCACCCCTTGCGCGGGGCCGGGCGAAACCGGGCCGGGGACCGGGAACGACCCGAAATCGGACCAATCGATCTCTTTGGTGTCGGCCCAATGTGGTGCTGTCGGCGATCCATCGACCACTCCGACCCATGCCCGCCCGGTAATCCCGTCCGCGTCGAAACGCCCGCGATTGCCGATTTCGAACGGCTCGGCCATGATCCAGTCCATGCCATTGCCCCAGTGCAGCGAGACCGGGCGATAGCTGCCGGGGCCGTATTCGACCGGGCCGGCCTCGGTCGGCTCGCTCTCGGGGCGCCGGTCGCGGATATACAGATCCACCGGCGGGGCCAGACCGGGACCATGCTGGGTTGCGGTTTCATCGGGCGGAAACATGCCCTGCGCCTCGAACGCCCAGCGCACCACCTTGTGCGCCACCCCGCCTTGCCAGGGCGGCGGCGGAGGCGCAGGCGTTCTCGGCGGCGGATCGGGGATATGGACGTCGAGTTGCGGCGGGTATTTCCCCGCACCGCCGGACAAGGGCCAGGGCAGCGGCAAGGTCATTGTCAGGCTCACGTCTTCCATCCCCAGTTCCAGCATCTCGGCGCGCGACGGCGATTGCGCCAGCCCGGCAAT
>CAYGNB010000134.1:0-8086 GCA_964351135.1 uncultured Rhodobacterales bacterium
CATGTCCATTCCCCAGTCCGGCGGCGAACCGATCGAACACCGCGACCAGCTGGCAGGTTATCTCGAAGCGGGATGCAAGCCGCAGGACGCGTGGCGCATCGGAACCGAGCACGAGAAGTTCGGCTATTGCAAGGACACGCTGGAACCGCTGCCCTTCGACGGCAGGCGGTCGATCGTGGCGGTGCTGGAAGGGCTGCGCGACCGGCACGGCTGGGCCGAGCTGCGCGAGGGCGGGCATCTGATCGGTCTGGAAAAGGACGGGGCCAATGTCTCGCTGGAGCCGGGCGGGGCGCTGGAACTGAGCGGCGCGCCGCTGGAGACCATCCACGAAACCTGCGACGAGGTGAACGAACATCTGCGCGAAGTGAAGGACATCGCCGACGAGATCGGCGTGGGCTTCATCGGGCTGGGTGCTGCGCCGATCTGGACCCACGAGCAGATGCCGCTGATGCCCAAGGGGCGTTACAAGCTGATGGATGCCTATATGCAAAAGGTCGGCACCATGGGCACCTCGATGATGCGGCGCACCTGCACTGTTCAGGTGAATCTCGATTTCGGATCCGAGGCCGACATGGTGCAAAAGCTGCGCGTGGCGATCGCGTTGCAGCCGGTTGCAACGGCGCTCTTTGCGAATTCGCCCTTCTTCGAGGGCAAGCCGAACGGCTTCAAGAGCTGGCGCAGCCGCATCTGGCGCGATCTGGACCCCGACCGCACGGGCATGGTGCCTTTCGTGTTCGAAGACGGGTTCGGGTTCGAACGCTGGGTCGACTACGCGCTCGATGTGCCGATGTATTTCGTCTATCGCGACGGGCGGTATATCGATGCGCTGGGCCAGTCGTTCCGCGATTTCCTGAAAGGCGAACTGCCGGCGCTGCCGGGCGAGACGCCGCTGATCAGCGACTGGGCCGATCACCTGACCACCCTGTTCCCCGAGGCGCGGATCAAGAAGTTCATCGAGATGCGCGGCGCCGATGGCGGGCCGTGGCGGCGGCTCTGTGCGTTGCCGGCGTTCTGGGTCGGGCTGACCTACGATCAGGGGGCGCTGGATGCCGCCTGGGATCTGGTCAAGGGCTGGGATGCGGAAACCCGCGAGGCGCTGCGCGTGGCCGCCGGCAAGGATGGGCTGCAGGCCGAGGTAGGCAGGCTGAAGATGCATGACCTTGCCCGCGAGGTCGTCGCGCTGGCCGATGCCGGGCTGAAGGCGCGGGCGCGTCCCGGTGCGGGCGGGCTGGTGCCCGATGAAACCCATTTCCTGAACGCGCTGAAGGACAGTCTGGAAACCGGCAAGGTGCCGGCCGACGAGCTGCTGGACCGCTATCATGGCGACTGGAACGGCGACCTGACCCGGATTTACGCCGATTACAGCTATTGATCCTTACGGGGCGACGGCAAGGATAATCGCGCCGGAAGCGATCAGGGCGACCCCGCCCCAGCCCGCGGCAGACAGTTTTTCGCCCAGAAATACCGCCGCGATGAGAGCGACAAACACGACGCTCAGCTTGTCGACCGGCGCCACCCTGGACGCGTCGCCAAGCTGCATCGCCCGAAAGTAGCAGAGCCAGGAAGCGCCGGTGGCGAGCCCGGAAAGCGCCAGGAATACCCAGGTGCGGGGCTGAACGCCATCCAGCCCCTGCGCTTTACCGGTAGCCCAGACGAGACCTCCCAACGCGATTACCACGATGATCGTGCGGATGAGCGTCGCCAGGTCGGGGTCGATGTCGCTGACGCCGAGCTTTGCAAAGATTGCGGTCAGTGCCGCGAATATCGCGGCGAGGAGCGCCCAGAACTGCCAGTTCGAGATCAGAAAGGACATCGCCGTTTCTCCTACATGTCGGGTAGAAGCAACTGTTGCGCCTGTCGGGTATGGATTGCAAATCCGCTCGGATCAGGAGGACCGGCCGATTTTCGGTTCGGTGCCCATGCGCAGCCGGGCGATGTTGGTGCGGTGACGCCAGAGCACCAGCGCTGCCAGAACCGCCGCCAGAACCAGTGCCGCGCCATGGCCCAGCAATGGCGCCCAGAGCAGCGATGAAACAGCCGCCACCAGCGCGCTGGCCGAGGAGATGCGGGTTACCGCCGCCGTTGCCGCCCAGGTGGCGCAGCAGGCGATGCCCACCGGCAATGCCAGCGCCAGCCAGATCCCGAGGAACGTGGCCACGCCCTTGCCGCCGCGAAAGCCCAGCCAGACCGGGAAACAATGGCCCAGAAAGGCCGTCAGCCCGGCCAGCTGCGCGGCGTCCTCGCCGGCGAAGACCCGGGCCAGCAGCACCGCCGCCGCGCCCTTGCCCGCGTCGAACAGCAGGGTCAGGGCCGCCGCGCTCTTGCTGCCGGTGCGCAGAACGTTGGTGGCGCCGATATTGCCCGATCCGATTTCGCGCAGGTTGCCCAGCCCCATGACGCGGGCCAGCACCAGGCCGAACGGGATCGACCCCAGCCCATAGCCGATCAGGGCCCAGAGCAGGAGTTGCGCGGCGGATGTGTCGATCGGGGGCATTAGCTTCTCCGATAGGTTTCGGTTCCGGCCACATAGGTGGCCTGCACCCGGCCCTGCATCCGTGCGCCGTCGAAGGGCGTGTTCTTGGATTTCGACCGCAGCGCGAACCGGTCCAGCACGAATGGCGCGTCCGGATCGAACAGGACCAGATCGGCGGGGGCGCCCGGCGCCAGCCGCCCGGCATCGAGCCCCAGCCGCCGCGCCGGGTTCAGCGCCAGCGCGCGGAACAGCGCGGGCAGGGTGATCTGGTCCGCATGGACCAGCCGCAGCGCCGCCGGCAGCAGCGTTTCCAGCGCCACCGCGCCGCTGGCGGCCTCTTCATAGGGCAGGCGTTTGCTTTCCTCGTCCTGCGGCGTGTGCATCGAACTGATCACGTCGATCAGCCCGTCGCGCAGCGCCTCGACCACGGCCAGCCGGTCATCCTCGGCGCGCAGCGGCGGCTTGACCTTGAAGAAGGTGCGGTAATCGGCCACGTCCAGTTCGTTCAGGGTCAGGTGATGGATGCTGACCCCGGCGGTGATGTCCAGCCCGTTGCGCTTGGCCCGTTCCAGCGCGGGCAGGGCGCGGGCGGTGGTGATCTGGTCGGCGTGATAGCGTGCGCCGGTCATCTCCAGCAGCGCGATGTCGCGGTCGAGCCCCATGCGTTCGGCCATCGGGCTGACTGCGGGCAGCCCGCGCAGCGAGGCGAATTTGCCCGAGGTGGCGGCGGCCCCTGCCGACAGGCCCGGGTCCTGCGGATGGGCGATCACCAGCGCGCCGCAGGACCGTGCATAGGTCAGTGCGCGGGCGAACACCCTGGTGTCGCGCACCACCCGGTCGCAATCGGTAAAGGCTACGGCGCCGGCATCCAGCAGGAACCCGATCTCGGTCATCTCGCGCCCCTCGCGGCCCTTGGTCAGGGCCGCCATCGAGCGCACGTTGACGGGCGCATCGGCCTGAGCGCGGCGGGTGACGAACTCCAGCGTCTCGGGGCTGTCGATCGCGGGCGAGGTATCAGGACGGGTGACGATGGTGGTGACGCCCCCGGCCGCCGCCGCCATCCCGGCCGAGCGATAGCTTTCCTTGTGCCGCTCGCCCGGTTCACAGACCTTGACCCCGATATCGACGATGCCGGGCGCGAGGCACAGGCCGCCGCAATCGACGATTTGCGCGGGGGGCCCATCTGTTCCCTGCGGGCTGCCTTCGCCGCTGGCGGCGATCCGCCCGCTGCGGACCAGCAGCCAGCCGGTCGCATCGGTCCCGGCCTCGGGGTCGATCAGGCGGGCATTGGTGAACAGGGTTTCGGTCACTTGAGTGTCCTTCACAACAGAACCATCAGCAGGATGGCGGCCAGCACCAGCATTACCACGGCAAAGACCGATCCGCCGATCCGGCGGGCGCGGTCGCGGCGGGCGCGCGGCGATACCGGGGCGGGGTGCGCGCTGGCGGTGGCGATGGGTTCGGCGCCGCCCCAGTCCGGCAGTGTTTCGCCATAGGTGCCGATCAGGCGGACCCCCGGCGCCGGCGCGATGGTCGCCGCCCCGTCGAATGCGCGGCTGCGCAGCACCAGCACAGGCCCCTTTCGGGCATCCAGCCGGGCGATGTCGGGGGCGATCTGGCCGGGCGGTACGCCAGCGCCGTCGACGAGATAGCCGGACAGGCCGATTTCGCCCAGATCCTCGGGTTTCAGGATGTCGGCCTGCGTTTCGTCCAGTGTCTCCACACCCAGCACCTGTGCCAGAGCCCCCGGTTCGCGCAGGAACGTCACCTGTTCGGGCGGCAGGTCGAGCGCAAAGAGGCGGATCACCCCGCGTTCTCCGGCGCGGACCTGCAACGGATCGGTCATGCGGCCTCCGCGCGCAGGTTGCGGGCCAGCAGTTCCATCGCCGCCATCCGCACGGCCACGCCCATTTCCACCTGTTCCTGGATCACTGACCGGTTGATATCGTCGGCCAGCGTGCCGTCGATTTCGACGCCCCGGTTCATCGGGCCGGGATGCATCACGATGGCATCCGGTTTCGCCAGCGCCAGTTTTTCGGCATCCAGCCCGTAGCGGTGGTAATATTCCCGTTCGGAGGGGATGAACCCGCCATCCATGCGTTCGCGCTGCAGCCGCAGCATCATCACCACGTCCACATCCGCCAGCCCTTCGGCCATGTCGTCAAAGACTTCGACGCCGAATTCCGAGATCTGCGACGGCATCAGCGTCGGCGGGCCGATCAGGCGGATGCGGTTCTCCATCTTGCCCAGCAGCAGCAGGTTCGACCGCGCCACGCGCGAATGGGCGATGTCGCCGCAGATCGCGACCGACAGGCGGTGCAGGCGGCCCTTGGCGCGGCGGATGGTCAGCGCGTCCAGCAGCGCCTGGGTCGGGTGTTCGTGCCGTCCGTCACCGGCGTTCAGCACCGCGCAGTTCACCTTTTGCGCCAGCAGATCCACCGCGCCCGATTGCGGGTGGCGCACCACCAGCAGGTCGGGATGCATCGCGTTCAGCGTCAGTGCGGTGTCGATCAGCGTTTCGCCCTTCTTCACCGACGATGTCTGCATCGCCATGTTCATCACGTCCGCACCCAGCCGTTTGCCAGCCAGTTCGAAACTGGCCTGCGTGCGGGTCGAGTTTTCAAAGAACATGTTGATCTGGGTCAGCCCGGCCAGCACGTCCGAATGTTTCTCGGCGCACCGGTTCAGATCGACATAGGTTTCGGCGAGATCGAGAATGGCGGTGATGTCGCCGGGCGACAGCGGTTCGATCCCCAGCAGGTGGCGATGGGCGAAACTCATGGGCGCGCTCCGGCGGTGGCAATCGCCCCGCTTATAGAAAGGGTGCGCAGGCTGGGCAACCGCCGCTCAGTCCTCGGGCGGCGGCGTTTCGATACAGCCGCCATCCTCGGTACAGGTGAACCCCGCTTCGCAGATGGTGCCGCCGGGGCAGCGGGTGGCGCCCACCGGGGAACATTCGCCGTCGGCGAGGCAGAGCTGGCCCGGACGGCACCAGCGCCCATACCCGCAATCCACCGCGTTTTGCGGCACACAGCCCCGGATCAGCGAGCATTTGAACCCGGCGCGGCAACGCGATCCGGTCTCGCAGAGAAACTCGCCCGGTCGTGTGCAGCCTCCCGTCGGCAGGCAGGTCGATCCCGCCGGGCAGACGGTGCCGCTGCCGCAGACAGTTTCCCTGCGTCCCACGCAGGTGCCGTCGCGCCCGCAGGTGGTGCCGGGCGGGCAGACCCGGCCGGTGGCGCATTTCACCGATCCCACCGGCGCACAGCGCAACCCGCCGTCGACGCAATGTTCGCCCGGACCGCAGGAGCGGCCCCCGCCGCAATAGCTGCCGCCCGGCGGAATGCAGTTGCCGTCAAAGGCGCAGCGATACCCCAGCGGACAACAGTTGCGCAGCCCGCACTGCAGGGTGCCGGCCGGGCAGCGGTTCAGCGCGCCGGGCTTCGGCACGCCGAATTGCTGCGCCCCGGCCCATTGGGCGGGCAAAAGGCAGACGATCAGCAGGCACAGGCGCAACAGGCAGGGCATCAGAGCGGTCTCGGCGGCTTTGTCGTCATGGTCCCGCCTGCGCGTCCGGCGGGCAAGCGGTAATCCATGACCGCTTCCGCTTTTCCTTGGCGGCGGCGTGAGTAGAGTGGGGGCATGGATTCGGCGCCGGACACATATCAGGACTATCACACCGCGCGGGCGCTGCTGGAATGGCAGGTCGAGCTGGGTGTGACCGAGGCGATCGGGGATGCGCCCGTGAATCGGTATGAACTGAGCGCGCGCGCCAAACCCGCGGCCCGGTCCCAGGCGGCACCTGCGGCTGTGCAGGCCGTGGCGGACTCCGTCGATCCGGTGGTCGAGGCAAAGGCGCAGGCGGCGGCGGCCGATACGCTCGACGCGTTGCGCGCCGCGCTGGCGGCTTATGATCATTGCGATCTCAAGAAAGGTGCGCGCAACCTTGTGTTTTCGGACGGGGTCGCCGGCGCACGGGTGATGATCATCGGCGAGGCGCCGGGCCGCGACGAGGATCGCGAGGGCCGGCCCTTTGTGGGGCGGGCGGGGCAGTTGCTCGACCGGATGCTGGATGCCATCGGGCTGAGCCGCGCCGAGAACGTCTATATCACCAACGTCCTGCCCTGGCGGCCGCCGCAGAACCGCGATCCGCAAGCCGAGGAGATCGCGATGCTGACTCCGTTCCTGTCGCGGCATGTGGAGCTCGCCGCGCCGGACCTGCTGGTGCTGATGGGCAATATCTCGTGTCAGGCGGTGCTGGGGCGGCGCGGGATCACGCGGCTGCGGGGGCACTGGACCGAGGCCTTTGGCCGTCCGGCGCTGCCGATGTTTCACCCTGCCTATCTGTTGCGCCAGCCCCATGCCAAGCGCGAGGCCTGGGCCGATCTGCTCGAATTGAATGCCCGGCTGAAGGGAACGACATGAAGATCCTTGCCTTTTCCGACCTGCACATGGCCCGCAACCGCGCCGCCGCCATCGTCGAGGCCAGCGCCGGGGCCGATCTGGTGATCGGCGCGGGCGATTTCTGCAATATGCGGCAGGGGCTCGACGATGCGATGGCGATGCTGTCGGGCATTTCGGTGCCGATGGTGCTGGTGCCGGGCAATGCCGAAAGCGCGGGCGAACTCGCCGCCGCCGCGCCGGACGGGGCGACCGTATTGCATGGCGAGGGCTGCGAGATCGACGGGCTGCGGCTGTTCGGGCTGGGCTATGGGGTGCCGGAAACGCCGTTCGGGCAATGGTCCTGCGACCTGTCCGAAGATATGGCGGCCGAGATGCTGGCGCGCTGCGACAAGGCCGATGTGCTGGTGCTGCATTCGCCGCCCAAGGGGGTGGCCGACCAAACCTCGGCCGGGCTGTCGGTGGGGTCAACAGCGTTGCGCGACGCCATCGGGCGGATCCGGCCAAAGCTGGCGCTGTGCGGCCATGTCCATGAAAGCTGGGGCGCGCGGGGGCGGATCGGGCAGAGCGAGGTTGCCAATCTGGGCCCCACGCCGAACTGGTTCGAGATCGGGTGATGATCGACCCCGCGGTCCTGATCGCCTTTGTGCCCGCTGCACTGGCGCTGAACCTGACGCCGGGCGCGGACATGATGTTCTGTCTCGGGCTGGGGCTGCGGTCGGGACCGCGCGCCGCCTGGGCCGCAAGCGCAGGAATTGCGACGGGCGGCATGGTGCACGTAACCTTGGCCGGCTTGGGTCTGGGTGCGGCGGTTGCGGCCCTGCCCTGGGCGTTCGACGCGATCCGCTGGATCGGTGTGGCCTATCTGTTGTGGCTGGCCTGGGCGGCGGTGCGCCGTAGTGCCCGCCACAGGCCCAATGGCCCGCAGATGCAGGTGGCCGGCGCATTTCGGACCGGTCTGGCGGTGAACCTGACCAACCCCAAGGTGATCCTGTTCGTGCTCGCCTTTGTGCCGCAGTTCGTGGACCCGGCGGCGGGGCCGATCCTGGGGCAATTCCTGATCTTTGGCGCGGTGCTGGCCTTGGGTGGGTTTGCGATCAACGGGCTGGTGGGCGTGTTTGCGGGCGGCGCGGGGCGGCGGCTGGCCGATGGCGGGCGCTGGCTGGGCTATGTCAGTGGCGGAGTATTTGCGGCGCTTGCGCTGCGGCTGGC
>CAYGNB010000135.1:0-2975 GCA_964351135.1 uncultured Rhodobacterales bacterium
TCTGGTGCTGGGGCTGAAACCGGGGCAGAAGGACGGGCAGGGGCGCTGGTCGATCCAGGACATGTTCGACATGTTCGAGAACCTGCGCGAACGTGCCGATGTCGAAGCGTCGGTGCTGTCGGGCGGCGAACAGCAGATGCTGACCATGTGCCGCACGTTGATGGGCGATCCCGATTTCATCATGATCGACGAGCCAACCGAAGGCCTGTCGCCGCAAATGACCCAGAAAGTGGCCGAACTGCTGCAGGAGATCGCCCGGCGCGGGATCGCGACGCTGCTGGTCGAACAAAAGCTGGCTATCGCGATGGACATTGCGCACCGGGTCTATGTGATGGGCCACGGGCAGGTGGTGTTCGAAGGGACACCCGACGATCTGCGCCAGCGGGCGGATATCCGGAAGGAATGGCTGGAAGTATAAGCGCCGCGATCCGGAGCGGCCCCTATGCAACTGGCAAAAAGCAACAAATCGAACCTGACGCGCCCTTGACCTGACCACTTGCGCCGGGCTCGCCGTTGGGGTTCCATGTGCGAACCGCAACCGCACCGCGCGCGGCGAGCAGGAGGGTCGGCATGTTATCCGAGGATTGGGTTCAGCGCAGGGATCACGGTGACGGCGTCATCGAATTGTCCCTGAACCGCGCGCCGGTAAACGCGCTGAGCGCAGATTTCCTGATGTCGTTTGCCGAAATGCTGGACGACCTTGCAACGGCTCAGGCTGTGCGTGCACTGGTCCTGACCAGCCCGTTCAAGGTCTTTTCGGCCGGGCTCGATCTCAAGGAGGCACAGCATTTCGACCTGGCTCAACAGCATGCCATCGTCGAGGGGCTGAATGTCGGGTTCCTGCGCCTGTTCGCCTTTCCCAAACCGGTTGTGGCGGCGGTCGAAGGCGCGGCGATTGCGGGCGGGCTGTTCTTTGTGCTGGCGTCGGACTACCGGGTGGCGGGGCCTCGGGCGCAGTTCGGGCTGGCCGAGGTGCGCGTGGGCGCGGATTTTCCGGTTGGCCCGCTCGAAATCGCGCGTGCGACGCTCGACCCGAACGATCTGCGCCGGCTGATGCTGACCGGGCGGCCCGTTGACGCCGATGCCGCCGCGAGATCGGGCATCATCGACGAGCTGGTGGCACAGGATGAGGTCGTTGCGCGCGCGATCGAGACGGCGCGGGATCTGGCTGGCAATCCGAGAGCGACTTATGCGGCAGTCAAGCGACAGATCCGAGGCGCGGTAATCGAACGGATCGAGTTGGCAATGGCCGACGGGGCGAACGCGCCCGACGGCGGCTGGTTCAACGATGAAACGCGAGGTGCGATGAGGCAGATGATCGGGGCGGGGCGCCCCGGCGGCCAGCGGGCCACACAGGGACAAAAGGAAGACGACGAATGAAGACGGTGGATGCGCGGCAACGGGGATTCGATCCGGATCGGCTCGGGTGGATAAACACATGGATGCAACGCTATGTGGATGAAACGAAATTCCCCGGCGCTTCCCTTCTGATCTCGCGTGGTGGCAATGAGGTGTGTTTCAGCGCCTGCGGCCTTCGTGACATTGCTACCAGGGCACCTTTCGAACGCGATACGGTGGCGCGGATTTATTCAATGACCAAGCCAGTGACATCGGTCGCGCTGATGATGTTGGTCGAACGCGGGTTGGTCCATCTCGACGCACCGGTATCGAGCATCATCCCGGCCTTTGCCGATGCGCGCGTACTGGTGCCCGGCGCGGTGACAATCGATCAGACCGAACCCTGCGCCCCTCCGACGCTGCACCAGTTGATGACCCATACCGGCGGGTTGAGCTATCCGTTCAATCCGGGGCTTCTGAGCCAGGCGATGGACGAACAGAACCTTCTTTTTGGCCCCGATCAAGGCAATCTGGCTGAGATGTGCGACAGGGTCGCGGCGCTGCCGCTTGCCCATCGACCCGGTACCGGGTGGGAATATTCCGTCAGTATCGACATCATCGGCCGCGTGGTGGAAATCGTGTCTGGCAAGGCGCTAGATCGGTTCTTTGCCGACGAGATCTTTGCACCGCTCGGCATGACCGAAACCGCCTTCAACGTGCCGGCGGATGCCCGCGACCGGTTCGCCGCGCTGTATACACCGCTCGCCGGCGATGCCATGGCGGTGAACGAGGCCGAAAGGGGCAGCGATCCCCTGCGGCTGGTGGATGCGCCCGGCGATTCTCCATTCCTCGACACAACGATGCGGTCGGGCGGCGGCGGGTTGGTCGGCACCATCGACGATTACATGAAGTTCTGCGAAATGCTGCGGCGTGGGGGCGACCTGCAGGGCGAACGTCTGCTCAGCCCGCACACTATTGCGTTCATGCGGCGCAACCATCTGCCCGGCGATATCGCGTCGATGGGTCCGCAGAGCTTTGCCGAACAACCGATGGAGGGTGTCGGCTTCGGACTTGGCGGCTCGGTTGTGCTGGAACCGGGCCGGGCGCGCGTGCCCGGCAGCGTCGGCGATTTCAGTTGGGGCGGCATGGCCTCGACCTTCTTCTGGACCGATCCGGTTCTGGATCTCAGCGTGGTGTTCTTTACCCAGCTTGCGCCATCCAGTTCCTATCCTGCGCGGTCGCAACTCAAGGCGCTGGTTCACGGCGCGCTGGTCCAATGAGCGGCGGGCGTCCGATCCTGTGGACCCCGAGCGCGGAACGCGCTGAGGCCACTCGCATGGCCGCGTTCATCCGCTGGCTCGACGAAGAACGCGGGTTGCGGTTCGAGGACTATTCCGCGCTCTGGTCCTGGAGCATTCGCGATCTGGATGCGTTCTGGCAGGCGATCTGGGATTTCTCCGGCATTCGCGCCTCGGCCCGCCACACGGCGGTTCTGGCCGAACGGAAGATGCCCGGCGCGGTCTGGTTTCCCGGCGCGCGGCTCAACTATGCCGATCAGATGTTGCGGCAGGCCGAGATCACACCTGAAAAACCGGCTCTGATCGTGCAATCGGAAACCTTTGGCCGGTCGGAACTGA
>CAYGNB010000135.1:3075-6106 GCA_964351135.1 uncultured Rhodobacterales bacterium
CTCGACACGATCCGCGCGGGCCTGCCGACGCTGGAGGCGACAGTGATGGTGCCGGTGGCCGGACCGTTGCCCGACGACGCCGTGAACTGGACCTCGCTGACCGGCGATCGCGCGGTGCCCGATCATGCCCAGGTGCCGTTCGATCACCCGCTCTGGGTGGTCTATTCGTCAGGGACGACCGGAAACCCGAAACCGATCGTACACGGGCACGGCGGCGTTCTGCTGGAGGGCGCGAAACAGGCATTGCACCAGGACATCGGGGCGGAGGACCGGTTTTGCTGGCTGACCTCGTCGGGCTGGATCATGTGGAATGCGCAGCACGCGGCGTTGGGGCAGGGGGCGACGCTGGCCATGTTCGACGCGGCCCCGCATCATCCCGATCTGCTCGAACTCTGGCGGTTCGCCAGCCGCGAACGGCTGACATATCTCGGTGCCGGTGCGGCGTTTTTCGCTGCCTGCCAGAAGGCCGGTCTGCGCCCGCGCGACGCGGTGGACCTGAGCGCGCTGCGGTCGCTCGGCGCAACGGGATCGCCGCTGACCTCGGACAATTACGATTGGATCTATGACGCGGTGAAACCCGATATCTGGCTGGCACCGATCTCGGGCGGGACCGACCTGTGCGGCGCCTTCGTTGGCGGCAACCCGATGCTGCCGGTGCGCGCGGGCGAAATGCAGTGCCGGTTCCTGGGCAACGCGGTGCGCAGTTTCGACCCGGACGGCAATGAACTGATTGGCGAAGTTGGCGAACTGGTCTGTACCGAACCGCTGCCGTCGATGCCGCTGTTTTTCTGGGGTGACGAGGATGGATCGCGCCTGCATGACAGCTATTTCGACACCTATCCGGGAATCTGGCGGCATGGCGACTGGATCGAGATCACGCCCGAGGGCGGCGCGGTCATCTATGGCCGGTCGGACGCCACCATCAACCGCAAGGGGCTGCGGCTGGGCAGTTCGGAAATCTATCAGGCTGTCGAAGGACTAAGCGCCGTGATGGATTCGCTGGTGGTGGACCTGGAGTTCCTCGGTCGCGAAAGCTTCATGCCGCTTTTCGTGGTTCTGACCGAGGGCGAGGAAATGAACGACGCCCTGCGCGACCGGATCAACACCGTGATCCGGGATCAGGTGTCACCGCGTTTCGTGCCCAGCGAGATTGTCCGAATCGACGAGGTGCCCCGCACCTTGTCGGGCAAGAAACTCGAGGTGCCGGTGAAAAAACTGCTGCTGGGCGGCGACCCGGCACGGGTGGTCAACCGCGACTCTATGGCCAATCCCGACAGCTTCGACTACTTCATCGCCTATGCGGCGGACCGGGCGGGTCCGCCCGAAAGCGGGAAGTAGGATATGGATTCAGGTGCACGCGGATTGCTCGAACTGCTGGACATCGAGCAGCTGGAGGTCGATCTGTTCCGGGGCGAAGGAGCAGGGGGCGAAACCTCGCTCCGTATCTTTGGCGGGCAGGTGATCGCACAGGCGCTGGCTGCGGCCTATCGCACCGTTCCCGACCGCCTGTGTCATTCGTTGCATGCCTATTTCATTCGTCCGGGCGATCCGTCGATTCCGGTAATTTATCAAGTGGATCGTGCCCGTGACGGCGGCAGCTTCACCACCCGGCGCGTGGTGGCGATCCAGCACGGGCGTCAGATCCTGAACATGGGCGCATCCTTTCACATCGATGAAGATGGCTGGGATTTTCAGCATCGGATGCCGGACGTTTCCGGGCCCGAAGGGCTGCAGAACCGCGCCGATCAGAGGCAGGAACAGGTTCACCTCGTCCCCGAAAAATTCCGCGGCGATTTCCTGCGCCCGCGCCCGATCGAAATCCGCGAGGTTGCCCCCTACGATCTGTTCAATCCGGCACCGACCGGGGATGAAAACCAACTGTGGTTCCGGATGCAGGCGGCGGCCGGCGCCAGCCCGCAGATGCAGCATATCCTGTTGGCCTATGCCTCGGACATGAACCTGCTGGGATCGTCGCTGCGCCCGCATGGGCTGAGCTGGTTCACCGGCAATGTGATGACCGCCAGCCTGGATCACGCCATGTGGTTCCACGCGCCGATCCACTTTGATCAATGGCATCTCTACGCGATGGACGCCCCGTTTACCGGCGGCGCGCGCGGATTCAATCGCGGGCTGATCTACAACGCCGACGGGACGCTGGTGGCGAGCGTGGCACAGGAAGGGCTGGTACGCCCCTATAAGCCGAAAAATACCTGACGAAGCGTCTTAAGACTCGTCGCCGGCCGCGCCGTAGACGCGGTTGAGCTTGCGCATACCGCCGATCCAGCGGTCGTAGTTCTCGGTCTTGTTGCGCATATAGCCCAGCACTTCGGGATGTGGCAGCACGAGGAAGGTTTCATCACGAATGGCCTGCACACAGGCGTCGGCCACCGGTCCGGGTTCAATCATGCCGTCGATGGCCGCGACGTGATCCTCGTGACCGCGTGTCATGTCGGTACGCACCGCCTGCGGGCAGAGCACGGACACCTTGATGCCGTCGTCGCCATGGGTCATCGCCAGCCATTCCGCCAGACCGACCGCGGCATGTTTTGTGACGCCATAGGGGGCCGACCCAACCTGGTTCAAAAGTCCCGCGGCCGAGGCGGTGTTGAGCAGGTAACCGCCGCCGCGCGCGGCCATGCGCGGCACCAGATGGCGCGCGGCCCAGACGTGGGACATCACGTTGATATCCCAGAGCCGCTGCCAGTCCTCGTTCGGTGTTTCGACGCCGCCCGCTGTCAGGACGCCTGCGTTGGAACAGAACAGGTCAATCGGTCCGGTTTCGGTTTCGACACGCTCAATCAGCGCCGCGATCTCGGTTTCTTTGGCCACATCAACGCGCAAGCCGGTCCCGCCGATTTCCTCGGCAGTCGCCTCGGCGCCCGGACCGTTCAGATCGGCACAGACAACGTGTTTTGCGCCTTCGCTGGCAAATCTTAATGCCAGCGCCCGACCGATGCCACCGGCCGCACCGGTGACCACGATGATCTTGTCTTTCAGTTCCATATCATGTCCTTGCAAAGCAATCTTAAGA
>CAYGNB010000135.1:6206-8064 GCA_964351135.1 uncultured Rhodobacterales bacterium
CCCGCCGCGTCGGGATGCGCTTCGTACTCCGCGCCGCCCAGCCCGATACCCAGCGCATTTGTTTCGGTCATACCCCAACCGGTCGCCACCTGGGCACGCGGGAATCGTCGCGCCAGTTCGGATACTTGCGCCGCCGGTCGTTTAGCACCGCCGGAACCGAGGAAATCAAGTGTTTCCAATGACGTGCCCAGCCGGTCTGCCGCATCGAGCAGATCCGCGCATTGGGTGGGCACGCCCAGGAACCGGGTTACTGCCTCGGCTTCGATGATCTTCGCCGCCTCGACCGCGTCCCATTTTGACATCAATACCACCTTTGCGCCCGCTGGCAGGCTGAGCAGGAACATCGGATGCGACGCGGTAACATGAAAGAGCGGCGTGACGATCAAAACGCATGGTCGCGGGGCAGGGGGTGCGTCTGCGGCTGGCGGATCGATTAGCGGCGCCATGGCCGCCTGCATCAGCCAGGAAAAAACCGAATTGATCGCCCCCCGATGAGTCAGAACCACGCCCTTGGGATCGCCGGTGGTGCCGGATGAATACATGATCGCGAAATCGTCCTCCGGGTCGATTGCGACCTCGGGCCAGTCCGCGTCGGGCACACTATGGCACAGCGCCGTGTATCCCTGCGCAGTCATTCCATCGCCGTCGCGCATACCGATCAGGGTCAGATCGTAGGTATCGACCAAGGGCGCAAATCGCTCGACACGCGCGCCGTCGGAAAAGATGCAACGCGCACCGCTGTCTTTCAGCGCATAGTCCAGTTCTTCGGTTGTCCACCACGCATTCAACAGCACCGCTACCGCACCGACCGATGCGATCGCCATCAAGGCAATTGTGAACTCAGGACAGTTGCGGCTGGCAATTGCCACCGGATCGCCTTTGCCGATCCCCAGATCGTGTTGAAGAGCATGGGACAGTTTCCTGATATCCCGACAGAATTCTTCATATGTCCACCGTTCGTCACCATATACCAGATACTCTGCAACTCCGCTGCCTTGGGGATCGTGGGACGCTTGCAGCAGCGCACGCAGGTTCGGCGGGACATTGCGAAAGACGCGTGTTTCGACACCATGAATCGTTTCAGTGCACACTTCGAAGGTCGGATTAGTCATCGTCACAAGGGCGATTGCCTCATCAAGCGTCATGGCCGTCATCAGCACGAACCCTCATGCCTTCCTTCAGCGCGTGGATCAGCAAACATCTTTGGTTGTCCTCCCATCACCACGGGTGCAGTGGTTAGGAAAGCCTAGACCCGAAAACCGCATTGTTCCAATAGCTCAGAGTGGCACTGTAACCGACATGACGCGACGGCAGATATTATTTACCATAATACCAATTATAGGCTTTATATCATAACCCACACACGACTTGCACCCCGGTAAGCACAATGCTTCTGTTGGGTGTTTCAGCATCCAGGTAGAAATCAGATGCCCTATCGTTGGCGCGAAACGGATGGCTCCGAAGAACAGAACTGGTCGCTGGAGCTCTGGGCCCATCGGTCGTTGCCGCCGCGCGGACGCGCGGCCTTTGTGCTGGTCACCTTTGTCCTGCTGTTGCTGCCGCTCGTACCGGTCATCGGCACCGTGCTGCTCTGGGGATTGCTGCCGTTTCTGATGCTGGCGCTCGGCGGTCTGTGGTTTGCTCTCGAGCGCAGCCATCGTGACCGCGGCGTCCGCGAATGGCTGACGCTGACAGATACACATGCCCGGCTTCGACATCACGACGCGGCCGGGCATGAGCATCGCTGGGACAGCAACCGGCATTGGGTCACCGTGCATCTGCACGAACGCGGCGGGCCGGTACCGTATTATGTTACCCTTCGTGGCGAAGGCCGCGAGGTCGAAATCGGCGCCTTCCT